>MFXB01000014.1 GCA_001787475.1 Candidatus Peregrinibacteria bacterium RIFCSPLOWO2_01_FULL_48_20 | reverse complement strand
GACCTTTGGTACATCATGGACGACCTTTGGGATCTTTGGGACATTTTTGAAGACGCTTGGGAGACTGTTTCCTTTGGACAAGATCAAGAATGGATGACGGAAGAAATTGGATGGCTGAGAGCGGATATCGCTTTGGTGGACGAAGCCTTCTCCATGCTTGAGAGTAAAGTAAAAGACACGTCCACCCTTAAGGACATTCGAGAAGTGTTGGACGTGGTGGGAAAAGCCGAAACCATGCTGGATGAAATGGAAGCGATGTTGGATTCGACGGAGAATTCTGAAGATCTGAAGGACTTTTGGGATGATTTGGACTCTTTGGGTAAGTATATCGAGCCTCGTTTCGAGAATGTTATAAACTACGTCGAGGGAAACGAAAGTAAGTTGAATTTGAGCGCGGATGACAAAGCTCTTATGGAAGATTTGCTCAGTTTCGAAGGAGAGGATAGAGGAGGGGATCGCTTGAACGATGCTTACAATGAGGACGTTGCAAGCATTTTGAACGGCAACTACGAACTCGATGAAGACACCATCAATGAACTTATTCAAATGATTACTTCCACGGTGATGGATTCTTTGTCTCAATACATCGACGAGGATTTGGCGGATCAAATTATGGGAAACATACTCGCCAATTTGGAATACTTTAAAGCGGAGAAGTTTGGCGATGATTTTGCCAACGACCTTTTGAACAACGGAAATACGGTTTTCGCACAAATGTCCGGTATTGATTTCGAAAATGTGGAAGGTTCGTCCGGTGATGACTTGGAAGATCTCTACGAAGAATTCAAGGCTTTGCCCATTCCCGAAGAAGAACTTGCCGGAGAAGCGGCTGATTACTGGGAGGCAGTGGCCAACACGGTGAGTGCCGATCCCAGCAATAGCGAGGTGGAAACGCTCGTGGAAGAAGGACAAGCTTTGCTCGATGAACTTGTCCAATCGCAATACGAAAACAATTTGGCTTTGAAAGATGTTCCCGGCTACTTTGATGAAGATTTTGAAAATGTTTGGTACGCCGAAGCGGTGATGGAGGGACTCGGAAGCGAGTGGGAAGGCCGCAAAGATGCAGGCGGAAATCTGACTTATGAATACGATCCTTCCGGAATTACGCTTCGCGCGGAAGCTTTGAAAGTTGTACTTGCCGCCTTTGGATATACCGAAAGTGGAAGCGGATCCGATTGGTGGACCGGTTGGGAAAATCGCGGAAATGAGCTTGGACTCAGCCTTGTGCGAGAAGATTTGAGCCAGCCAGCCAGTCGCGGCGAAATGTTCCGTCTTATCTTTGAAGTGGCGGATCTGAGTGAGGATACCTATCAAGGTTACTTCCCGGATGTGGATGTTTTAGCCGATTACGCTCCGGTGGAAGCCTTGTATGGAGAAGGCTTGGTCACCGGAACCGGTGATGCCGGATTGGCGGATTTGGAAGGAAGGCTCAATCGTGCCGAAGTGGCCGCTCTTGTGCAACGTGCCATCGATTGGCAGGAAGAAGAAGCGTTTTTAACGGATGATATCTTCAGTTACGGAGATTCCGATTTTGACTTTGGTGACTTTTTGGCTCGCGTGGCGAATTTCTTCAAAGACATTTTGCCCGCTAATTTATTTTAAGCTTTAAAGTTTTGTTAATTCCCAACTTTTTCACAAAATGTGCATCATGAGAAATGATGCACATGGCCACGCCCTGTTCGAGTAAAAAGCGTTCGAGGTCTTCGCGCAAGAAGAGGTCGAGGTGATTCGTGGGTTCGTCCAGCAAAAGTAGATCCGGTTTGTTGGTGAGCAAAATGGCGAACTCGAGGCGACGTTGTTGACCGTAACTCAGACTTTTGATTTTGCTGTCCATGAATTCGGCGGGGAAGAGAAAGTTCGCGAGCGTGCTGCGGCCGGCGGTGTATTCGATGCGCGTGTGCGCGCCAAATTCATCAATCACGGTTTTGTCCGGATTCAAGCGCGAAAACTGTCCAAGATAGCCGATTTTTAGGTTGGCGCGCGGAGTGACCTGCCCGACAAAATCTTTGTCCGCGCCGCTGAGGATGTTGAGCAATGTGCTTTTCCCCGAGCCGTTGGGGCCTTCCAAAAGCATGCGGTCGCCTTGTTCAATTTTCACTCGAACGTCTTTTAAAATTTGCCGATCGTCATAGGTTTTGTTTTCAATGAAGGCACTGAGCACCGTTCCTTTTTGTCCCTGCTCCAAAGCTTTCATTCGTACGCGAGGGTCCGCCACCGGCATGGGCGGCGCTTTCTTCTCCATGCGTTCCAAGGCTTTCTTTTTTTGCGCCACAATGGCGGTGAATTTATACTTGGGATGATTCGCGTTTTCGGCCAACCACTCTTCCAGCTCGGTCACTTCGCGTTGGCTGAGCTCATGGAGTTGCAAGCGTTTTTGATACCGTTCGTAACGTTCCACCAAGAATCGGTCGTAATTGCAGCCGTACACTTCAATGTTGTGTTCGGCGGAGATTTCCCAAATTTGATCGGCCGTGCTGTTGATGAAACTGCGATCGTGCGAAACAAAGGCCACCGTTCCGCGAAAATTTTTCACAAAATCTTTGAGCCACTCGATGCTTTCCGTGTCGAGGTGGTTGGTGGGTTCATCCAAAAGCAAAATCGTCGGTTCGGCCAACAAGAGTTCCGCGAGCGCAATGCGCACGCGCTGTCCTCCGCTGAGATTTTTCAGTTGCCACAAAAGGGCTTCCTGAGTGAGACCCACTTCGTCGAGCGCAATATCAATTTGGTAGACCATCCACGCTTCTTCCAACTTGCTTTCCAAATAAACGCCCACAAGTTCTTCTTCGTCAGGAAAAGAAATATCTTGAACCAAATGGCCGATCACTTCTTGCGAGGAACTCACCGATCCGCGACCGGGCTCCAAATCGCCTTTCAGCAGTTTGAGCAACGTTGATTTCCCACAGCCGTTTCGTCCCACAATGGCCACGCGTTTTTTGCCGGCGCTGTCGAGTGAAACGTTCACGTTCTCAAATAGTTGACCGTGGGGAGCATCGAAAGCGAGGTTTTTTGCTATGAGCATTTCACCATTACATAATATTTTAAATATTTTCCTTCGGGGAAGAAAAGGTTGTACGGGTGATCGATGGGTTGATTTCGAGACTCCAGCACTTTGAGCGTGCAGTGCGCTTTTCCTGCCGCCATGGCCAGCATTTTCTCAAAAAGTTCCGGAGTGACATGGGCGGAACAAGAACTGGTGACAAGAATGCCGCCTTCAGGCAAAAGACCCAGCGCCCGCTCGTTGATGAAGGTGTAGCCTTGCAATCCGCGCTTAAGACTTTTTTGATTTTTTACAAAAGCGGGCGGATCCAAAATGATCACATCGAAGCGGCGTTTTTCCAGGCGGTATTTTTCGAGCAGATCGAAAACGTCCTCGTCTAAAAATTCGTGCTCGGCCGGCGCTATGCCAT
Organism: Candidatus Peregrinibacteria bacterium RIFCSPLOWO2_01_FULL_48_20; assembly: GCA_001787475.1. GTDB lineage: Bacteria > Patescibacteriota > Gracilibacteria > UBA1369 > 2-02-FULL-48-14 > 2-02-FULL-48-14. Next base: position 1,788 of record MFXB01000014.1, on the reverse strand, counting down.
TGCGCTCAAAAATACGTTTGGCCGTTTCCAGCGCCGGTCCGGAGGAATCCACACTGGTGACTTTCGTGGCTCCCGCGAGTGCGCTGTAAATGGAAAATCCTCCCGTGTAGCAAAAACAATTCAAAACGGTTTTTCCTTTCACATATGCTTGAAGCGCTTTGCGATTTTCGCGTTGATCCAAAAAAAGTCCGGTCTTTTGCCCTTCCTCAATGTTCACCAAAAGAGGTACGCCGTTTTCCAAAATTTCCATTTCTTTTGGAATGGGTTTTCCGTGAAGCAGGCCTTTGGGCTGATCGGACAGACCTTCTTGGCCGCGCACACCGATGTCGCTTCGTTCATAAATACTTTCGGGATCAAAAACTTTTTTCAAAGCGGCCAACATTTCTTTCTTGAGATTCTCCATTCCGAGCGTGTGGATTTGAACAACCAAGACATCGTCGTAACGATCGACAATGAGGCCGGGGAGTCCGTCACTTTCTCCGAACACCAGACGATAGGCGTTTGTCTTTTGCGTATCGATGAACGTTTCGCGCAGTTTTTTCAAAGCCGTGAATCGATTCACAAAAAAATCTTCATCCACATTTTCCTTTGGGTCGGTCGTCAAAATGCGCACCGTAATTTGTGATTTGGCGTTGTAGTAGCCTCGGGCCAGAAACTTTTTCCCGGTACTGTCGTAAAGGTCCACCACCGCACCGTTTTTCTGTAGCTCACCTTCGGTGAGTGCGGGCGCCGTTTGCAAGGCCATCGAAAAAATCCACGGATGTTTTGCCGCAAGAATATATTCTTTTCCGGGCTTGAGAAGCAGATGTGGGTTCATATTCATTTGATCTTTTCAAATCGGCGGCACTCTATCACAAAGAAGTTCCATTACTCAAACCGGCTCCCCAGGCTGGAAGCAATTCGAACTAGTCTACTAAATCTCTGTAAAAATTCTCACGAGTACCAATCGCTACAATAATGATGTCGTGCTTTACTGCGTATGCAATTCTATATTGGGTTCGTACAAACCCGAAATGATGAGATCTTAGATTTTTAAGTTTTCCCGTAAGAGATTCCCCAATCTTTGGGTTCTCGCTTATTTTCAAAACTTCTTCACGAATTTTTTCTTTTAATGGGTGATCTGCTTTTTTAATAAACCTATGAGCCTGTCTTAGAAAAACAATCTGCATTTTAAAAGCTCAGCTTTGCTGAGTGTTAGTTGAAGGTTTCTTCAAATGAATAGACCTCCCCGCTGGTTTCGAAGTGAGCCAATTCGTTCAGAATAAATTCTTCTTCTTTCTGTTTGAGCAGTTTTTTAGATCCAAAATAAAACTCCAGGGCTTTATTCACCAGTTTACTTTTATTCCCCTCTTTTTTTATCTCCGTCCAGTTGTCCTTCGTGAATGAAATGGTTGATCTTGAGGCAATCATGGTGGTCTATTAATTGGTTACGAATATATTATATCGTAACCAGACACTGTCTGTCAATAAAATTTGACTCAGTAAGTGAGTGATATATCATGCGGTTCTATGACTGAAAATGAAACGGTATGTTCTCTGCATAAAAAAGAAGCAACAGCGATCGTCTGTGTACATTTGTGTACGGTGGGAAATGATCCTATTGGTTTTAACGTGCCGGAAGATATTGATAATGATCTTGAGGCATGGTGCGACAAGTGTGAGAATGTGTTCAATATATCAGGTGGATGGACCGATAGGGCAACTGAATTTGCGGATTTTAGACCCTGTTGCGTTGGTTGCTTTATTTCACTTAAAAACCGCATGCGGGTTTAATCTGCAAAACTGACC
>MFXB01000013.1 GCA_001787475.1 Candidatus Peregrinibacteria bacterium RIFCSPLOWO2_01_FULL_48_20 | reverse complement strand
TTTTTGTTCAAGCAAGTCACTGAAAATACTGAAATTGCGGGCCCGCAGTTCTTCACGCATGTCCACGATTTTCACGTCCGGAAGCAAAGTTCCGGAAATTCGCTCGGAAAGGGTGAATAGATTGAGCTTATCGGTTTTGGCGGCGTGCATGGTTTCAATGCTGGGCGTGGCGGATCCAAAAACGATTTGCGCGCCGGTCAGTTCGGAAATTTTCAGAGCGGCGTCACGTGCATGGTACCGTGGACTTTGATCTTGTTTGTAGCTCCATTCGTGCTCTTCATCCATCACAATAAGACCGAGTTTTTTAAAGGGAGAAAAGAGCGCGGATCGGGATCCGATGACAAGTGGGACATTTCCGGCTTTAATTTTTCTCCAAATTTCCGCTCGTTTGCCTTCGCTTATTCGACTATGGATGACCGCCAAATCGGGGAAGCCGGTTTCAAAGTATTTTACGAACTGAGGAGTGAGTGAAATTTCCGGGACCAGCAGCAAGCACTGGCATCCATTTTGAACAAAATTTTTGATCAGTGACTTGTAGATTTCTGTTTTTCCCGAGCCTGTGATTCCGTGAATGAGAGCCCCTTTGGGATTCGCGAGAATGGCGCTGACAATTTGAGCTTGGGTCTCCGTGAGTTCCAGCACATTTTCAGGTTTGTGTTTTTTTAGCGTTTCTTTGACAACTCTTGTTTTTTTAGAAACTCGAAATATGTTTTTCGGCAGCATTAAGCGCAAAGCGTCGAATAGCGAACAAAAATAGTATTCACTAATCCAGTCCGCCAATTTGAGTTGCCAGTCGAAGAGAAGTTCTTCATCACGCAGCAAGCCCGAAATGGCACGCGTTTCGAACGAAGGTTTTTCATTGTGGATTCTTAAAATCAATCCAGGTTTTTTCCCTTTTTGAAACGGGACTTCCACGCCGCTTCCGCGCTCGACAGAAAATCCTTCCGGAATTTCATAGGTGAAGCATTCCTGTTTTCGAGAATAGGGATGGTGTACGAGGATTTCAGCAAACATAGGTTAGCATTATAACTCTTTTTGCAAAAAAAAATAAAAGATGTTTAAATGAGATCCATGAGATTCTTGAAGTTCCTACGCCTTGTTCCTTTTTTATTCCTTGCGGTCTTCCTCGAAGCTCCTCTCACCATGGCCGCCGACTTTGTGAACACCATGCAAAACGGTCTTTTTAAGATGAATTCCTTGGAAACGGAGCACTTTCAAATTGAATTTTCCGACCTCACGCTCGCGCAAACGGATTCCGACGGCGATGAGATTTCCGATGTCATTGAAACCGTTGCGGAGTCTGTGGAATCTTCGTGGGACATCATCATCGATGAAATGGGCTATGAGGAACCTATGGATGATCCCATCTTTAAAGTAATGGTGATTTTGGACGACAACTATGAATATGTTGATGAGAACACCATGGGAATCACCAGTGTACTTAGCAACGGTGAACCTTATATTGCCATTGATCCTTGGATGGATGAACTTGACCTGATTGTTACCGCCGGACATGAGTTTTACCATGCGGTGCAATTCGGTTACGATGTGAATTTCGCCTATACCTATCAAGGAATAAATTGGGCGGAAGCCAGCGCCACTTGGATGGAAGATCAGCTTTTTGATGATATCAACGATTACGTCAGCTACATGCCCGACTTTTTCGACTATCCGGATTACTCCATTTTTGCTTCCATTATTCCCACGGATACGCTTTTTGAATACGGTCTTTCCATTTGGCCTCGTTTTCTTTCCGAGTACTTGGAAGGAAGAAATCATGTAATCAAAGACATTTGGGAAACCTATTTCGACTCTTCCACCGACTACGAAAGTGATCTGAAACTTTATGAAGCGGTCAAAGCGGTTTTGGAAGACCGAGGTGTCACTTTGGAAGACGCTTACCAAGAATTTTCTTTATGGAATCTCGATTTAAGCAATTATGAGGAAGGGGAACTTTACCCCAGTGTGTATTTTGTTCCCGACACCGTGAAGGGAGAGTATACGCAAATCCCGCAAGAGTACGCTCCCGCTCTTTACGGCACCAACTACCTTTATTTTGAAAATACTTATGGTGAAGAAAATTTTTACTTCCATCTTCTAAAAGCCGATGGGCTCAGTTATGCGCTTTCTTTGGTGCCTTATGTGAATGGCGAATTCGCCTCCTTGGAGTCGGAGCAAATTCAATTGGGAAAAGATGAAGAAATGAGCAGTTATCTCAGCATTCAAAACGCCGACAAGTACGACGGCATCGTGGCCGTGGTTTCCAGTTTGGAAAAAGATTTTGAGGATGGCTTCAATTGGGAAGTTTTTGATGAGGGTTACTACTATTATTACCTTGGTGAGTACGCCGACGATGAGGAAGGAGTGGAAGTCATCATGGAGAATGAATCCGATACTGAAATCGACCAAAATACGGAAGGTAAAGAAGGAGATGAAGTGGCGGAAGAGGTGACTATTAAGGAAGGCGGTCTCACTTTAACTCTTATCGACTATGATCAAGATTCGGTTACTTTTTCTTGGAATCGTCTCGATGATGAGAACCTTGCCGGTTATGAACTCCACTATGGAACGAAAAGTGGAGACTACGACTTTATCGAGGAAATTGAAAAGGATTACACCACGAAGGCTTCGGTGAAGGACTTGGAGGAAGGCATTTCCTACTATTTTGAGCTCCAAGCGATCGATGCGGAGGGTGATGCCGTCGATGAGCCCAGCTCCGAGCTCACCGTGACCACCGCCGAGTGGCTGTTTGAGGATGTTTCTTATCTCCACGAAAATTACGCTTCCATTTCAGCCTTGGTGGAGGAAGGAATTTTTAAGGGCTATACCGATGGTACTTTTAGGCCTACCAAGGACATCAATCGGGCGGAACTTTTGAAGATTTTGATTGAAGGTCGAAACGTGGAATATGACCCTTCCCTCAATAAAAACTGCTTTCCCGACGTGCACGAAGAATGGTTTGCCGAGTACGTGTGTTACGCCAAGTACCGCCAATGGGTGGAAGGTTACGCCGACGGCACGTTCCGTCCTTCCGATCCAGTGAATAAGGTGGAAGCGCTCAAAATCATGTTCAACGTTTACGAAGCCGGCCTGATCGAAGGAGCCAAAGTGGCCAAGTTGAACTATTCCGATTTAAGCACTAATGCTTGGTACGCCATTTACGTGTGGAAAGCCTCCATGCTAGGCATTCTTGAAGAGGATTTCGGCGGCAAATTCAATCCCGACCTTGATCGCACTCGCGGCGACATGGCCGAAGAACTCTATAGGTATTTGGTGGTGCTGAAGGAACTGAAGGTGCAATAAAAGCCTACGGCAGTAAGGTGTCGCTCACGCGACGGCTTTTATAAGCTCGGCTTCGCCGAGTATGGTGCACCCAGAGGGATTTGAACCCCCAACCCCTGGTTCCGAAGACCAGTGCTCTATCCAGTTGAGCTATGGGTGCATGTATTATTTTCTCGCTTCGCGAGTGGTCCACCACACGAGCAGAGGGCTGGCGATGAAGATGGAAGAATAAGTTCCCGCCGTGATTCCCACGATGAGGGCGAAAACGAACCAGCGGATGCTTTCGGCTCCAAAAATGAAGAGAGCCAAAATGGTGAGCAAGGTACACAGAGAGGTGTTGATGGAACGCGCCATGGTTTGATTGAGGGCCTTGTTCGCCGTGGTGGCCAAGGTTTCGTTGTCTTCACGGAAGCGGAGGTTCTCACGAATACGATCGAAAACCACGATGGTGTCGTGTACCGAGAATCCCATGACGGTAAGGAGCGCGGTAATAAAGAGCGCGTCGATTTCCACATCCATATAGTGTCCGAGAACGACGAAGACTCCAATCACAATCAGAATGTCATGGAGAAGGGCCACAATGGCCGTTGCCCCGAACTTCCATGCGCTGACTTCTTTGGGCACTTTGCGGAAGGCAAAGGCGATGTAGAGCACGATCATGATGGAAGCGAAAACGAGAGCCCAGCCGGCTTTTTGTTTAAGGGTTTCTCCAATGGTGGGACCCACGGTGGTGAAGCGGATTTCTTCAACTGTGCCCAATTTCGCGATAATGGCGGCGTGCTGTTCATCCGTGATGTGCTTCAAGCGAATGAGGAAAGTGCCTTGGTCCGTGCTCACCACTTGAGGCGTTCCAAAATCCCCGGTGACGGCCGCTTCCACTTCCAAAATTTGATCGGTAATGGTTTCCGCAGTCGCTTCGGTGCCGGTTTTAATTTCCAGCATGGAGCCTCCCGTGAAATCGAGACCCCAATTGATGGGAAATGTGAACATGAAGATTAGGGCAATGGCGAGCAAAACACCGGAAACACTCATCCACAATTTGCTTTGCTGAATGATGGGGAACATTTTTGCGCGAGCAACGCGAGGTTTACCCCACAGTGCCAGTTTTTCGGAAAGTTTGGTTTCGGAGATGAAATGAAGCAAAGTTCGAGTCAGCATGATGGCGCTGAACATGGACAGCAGAATTCCCAGCGCGAGGTTGAGTGCGAAGCCGCGAATAATGGAAGATCCGAAGTAGAACAAAATGGCGCAGGTGATGAGGGACGAGAAGTTCGAGTCGCGTATGGAATCCCAGGCACGGCGGAATCCTTCATCAATCGCTTGCGTGAGGCCTTTGCCATGGCCGAGTTCCTCTTTCATGCGTTCAAAAATCAGCACGTTGGCGTCCACGGCCATACCAATCGAAAGGATAACTCCGGCGATTCCAGCGAGAGTGAGCGTGATCTTTGTGGAAAGCACCATGGTCATGAAAAATAGTACAAAACAAGCCACCAAAAAGGCGATGAATTTTTCTCCGCCGGAATCGCGATTTTTCAAAAGGAGATGCACGATGATTCCGAAAAGAGCCAAACTGATGAGAAGGGCCACGGCGGTTGGGAGTGCCGTCTTAATCATGAAGATGAGCAAGAGCGAGTAAATGGCCAAGGCCACGGTACTGATGAGTCCCGGGAGACGGTAGTAAAGAATCATGAAGATCGCGAGAATGATGACTCCGATGAGTCCCGCGAAAAGGCTCTGGTCTAGAGCTTCTTGCCCGAGGGTCGCGCTGATGTTGTATTGTCCCACAAGATCCACTGGGGCGGGAATGGCTCCGGTGTTGAGGTCGCGAGCCAAGTTTTGCGCTTCTTCAATGGTGAAGTCGCCGGTGATTTGAGCTTGGCCGCCGGAAATCTTTTCTTGTACGTTCGGCGCGGAAATCAAGCTGCCACCCACAAAGATTGCGACTTTCTTGCCCACATTTTTCTCGGTGAGGGCTTCGAACAGTGTGGCGCCTTCCTCGGTGAACGTGATGCTCACGTATGGTTGGTAATTTTGGTTGAAGGTTACGTCGGCGTGTTTGAAATGTTCTCCGGTCATGGCGGGAGTTTCAATCCAAGGGCTGGGAGCGGTGCTGTAAATAATTTTATTGAGGGACACCTTTTCGATTTCGGTGACTTCCTCGGAAGCTTCTTGTTTGGCGTAAACCGTCATGATGTGGTAGCCGAATTCCGTCTCCACAATTTCCGATACGCCTTCCACTTCCAAGGCGAAAGCGGCGTCTTCAAAAGCCTGCGTCATTTGGCCTCGTCCGAATTCTCCCAAGTCTCCTCCGTTCTCTTTTCCACTGGCGTCGTCCGTGTATTCACCGGCCAAAGTTTCAAAATTTTCACCGGCTTCCAGTCGGCCTTGCACTTCTTCTGCGCGAGCCAAGGCTTCCTCCTCGGTTCGTGTGATGCCTTCATCGGCGCGTTCGGCACCTTCATAGGCTATCAAAATATGGCGAGCGCTCACTTTCTCTTCCGTAGTCGTGGTTTCTTCTTCCACTTCTCGATCGATCATTTGAATCACTGTCATTCCTTTATTGGGAGTTGCCACTCCGGAGGCGTCAAGAACATATCCGCTGTCGGCTTCGTACGGTCCAAAAATGAAACCCACTTCCTGGTCTTTTACGGCATCTTGAGTTGCCGTATCGAGTAAGGAAACTTCCGTGAGTTCGCCTTCTTCATAGTAAACCTCATCGGCGTATTCTTTTTGTTCGGCCTGCGCGAGAATAATGAAATCCTCTCCGGCATTCACTTTGTCCAGAAAAGCGTTGGCGGCTTCCGAGGCCCACGCAGCTTGTTCAGCGTCTTCTTCCGGATTCGTGTTTTCTTCACGGAACTCGAGCTGAATGGTTTTTCCCACGGTGGCTTTGGCGTCTTCCAAATCTGTGATTCCTGCGAGTTCCACAATCACATGGTACTGTTCGGCAATATTCGAAACGTAAATGCTCGGTTCGGAAACGCCGAGACCGTCCACACGACGGCGTATCACTTCCTTCACTCCTTCCACAATTTGATCTCGGTCCGCACTGTCCACCTTGGAAAGATCGATGGCGTAATCGAGTTGCGTCCCGCCTTTGAGGTCGAGACCGAGTTTAAGATCGGTCACGCTATCGACATAACTGAGAGCGCCCGCGAACAAAAGAATGAGCAACACTTTTCCCGCGAGGAGTTTTTTGAAGGATAACATAAGAAATGGCTTAGGGTTGAGTTTATAAAGATCGGCAAGATTATACGAGTAAATGGCCTGAAAACAAGCGGCTCAGGAGGGGTTAGCTTGGCAAGTTAGGAAAATGTTGGCTTGTTCGTTTTTATGTAGCAATATCTCCAATAATGGTGGAACTCGTTTCACCCGTGTAAGTGCCGCTCGTATTATTATCAAAGACCGTGGCATCGATAATAACGTCGGAAGGAGAAGAGTAAAGTTCTACTCCGTACTCACTATTGTTTCTAAGCACGCATCCCGTCACGGTGTAATAAGCACCGCCGGAGCCGAGTCTTATACCACTCCCGCCATTTCCGTAAGCAACACAGCCCGACAAGGCCACATTATAACTGTAGTCGCCGTCCTCTTCTTGAATCATAAAACCGATTTCTCCATTATCAATGGCTTGACTGTTACTGATCGTTACGCGCGAGGATGCGGATACACGGATGCCTCGAAAGCCATTGTCACGTGCGATGTAATTTGTAATGGACACTCCATCCAAATCATTTCCATTAAAACCGTTGGCTGCCGCGTAGGTTGAAACGACATTTGAAATGGTAGCATTGTTGATACGGCGTAAATAAATGTTATGATCTTCTTCAGTATCAGTGCCGCAATTATAGACCACGATATTTGAAATGATTAGCTGATTCGTTCCTTTTACGTGGATTCCATTCTCACCGCAATTTTGAACCTTCAGTCCCTCAATACGAATGCTTGTATTCCGGTCGGAGTCACTGCCCTCGATTTCAATACAGTTTGTTACTGCACTTGATTCACTTTCAATCAAAAAATCTTTGAGAATGACATTGTTGATGCCATTTCCACTACCATCTTTAGCAATGCCATCCGCCGTGCTATTCGTGCTCATGACAATTTTACTATCCCAACCCGATCCTTCGATGGTGAGGTTGGAATTCAGTGTAATTTGATCATCTATGGAATATTCCCCGGGTTGAAGATGAATATTTCCATATCCTTGATCAATGTAGTATTGAATGGTCCCTTCCGTTGAACTATTAGAATGGTCATCTAAAGAAGGATCGGGATAAGCAATTTCATCTTTGATGGAGAAATCTCCTTCTACGTCAAGCGTAGAGGAAGGAGAACTCGTACCGATACCGACATTCCCTGAACTATAGTAAATGTCAGAACTGCTTGTACTCCAGGCACTTGAAGAGCTGGAGCTACCATCTCCAATACATGCCCCCGTTCCATCGCAAATCGTGCCGGTAGCCTCAATATTGCCATCGACAACCAGTTTTTCCGAAGGTGAGGTTGTTCCAATACCCACGTTACCATCGGTAGTTATGTGAAAACGCGATGCCGTTTGTGTAACGTCATAAATACCAAAACCGGTGGCGGCGACATTCGGACCCAAATACCAGTCGTCGCTCGAGTCGCTGAGTAAGTAGAGTGCATCGTTGGCCCCTGCATCAATGGTCAGAGGTTTCGCAGCGTCTTGTGTGCCAATTCCAATATAACCATTATTCCCAATCACCAAGTCGGCATAGGGTGAAGAACCTCTATGAAAAGCTAAAGTGTCATTGTTGGCAGCTCCGGTTTCAATATAAAAGAAATTCCCGTCACTCCCGTATCGTTCAAGACGCATAGCGGCACCGCCGTCTGTGCCACTTTTCATGATGAAAGAACTTTGAGTTGTTGTTCCAGTTATATCGAGTAAAGATGATGGGCTTGTGGTACCGATACCGACATTTCCGTCTGAAGTAATAGTTGTTTTAGCGACTCCTCCGATATCAAAGACCAGTTTTCCGCCTCCGTGGCCGGAGCTGTTGTCAGTCGATCGAATCAGCCAAGCCTCTCCGTCTGTTCCGGTATTCTCGATGGCGAAGGTCACTTCACTGCTTGAACCGCTTATGGTAAGATCTCCACTTATGGTTCCAGATTGATCAGAGCGGAGGAACTGAGAACTGTCCAGGCTATCAAAAAAATCAGCATCCAGAAGGGAACCGCTTCCATCGTTGATTTTTGAGGAGCTAATGTTAGCGGTGGAGCTGATATCCGCATTGACGATGGTTCCGTTGACAATATGTGAGGAACCAATACTACTATTTACAATTTCACTCGCACTTACACAGCGGGTACAGGTGAGATCGGTTGCCGTAATGCCAGCGTAAGCGGTTGGTGCCAAGCCAAGAAGCAAGAGCGAACCCAGTATTGAAAGCTTAGACATAATCATAGAGATGAGATTAGAGATTTTCACCTTCTGTTTCAACTGGTTTTGAAGAAGCAACGCAGTCTGCACTAAGCAATTTGACAGAGCTGCTTTCATTGAATACCGTTACAGGCTCGCATGTACCGTCGGAAGTTTGATTAATGAGTTCTTGAACGGTGTAGGCGCGCCCCTCCATAAAAGCATTCTCAGCGTAATTACTCACAAAGTCGTTCCAAAGAGAGCGACCAATAAAAGCGGCTGAAAGCAAAACATAAAGTGCCAAGACCCAAACGCTCCAATGGACTTTTTGAAACTTCATAGATTCTCAAAAACTTGGCTAGAATATGAGCTTTCAATAGGGATTTGTCAAATTATGTCCTTTGTGGAGTTTGGCGTCTTTTTCGAAATTGTTGCCTTGGCCGCTGCGGCCGTAGTCGTCGGCGAGTTTGATGACGTCGTCGAGGTCGTTGGTGGAGACTTCCAGGATTTCAGAGTCTTCCAGAGCTTGCGCGCGGTGGATGGTGCCGGGGTAAACATCGAGTTTGTCGCCCGGGTTTAAAAAATGTTCTTCCAAGGTGTCTGGAGATTTGCCCAAGGTGAATTTAATTTTGCCTTTGAGGAGGTATTGGGTTTCCTTCTTTTTTTCGTGGTATTGCAGAGAATAGCGGTGACCTTTCTTTATATGTAAAATTTTGCCCACGTATTCGGGCTCGATGGCGAACCAAATTTCTTTGCCCCAGGGTTTGAGAACTTCTTTAATGGGTTCCATCGTGCAGTTTTTTTAAGAGCGTTTTCAAGTCGGAACTTTTCTCTTTCGGACAGATGAGGGTGAAACCGTCGGCGCTGACGACAACCATATCTTTTAGGCCGAAGGCCGCGATCTTTTCGGTGCCTTCATTATAAAGGAGTGTCCCTTCACAGTCGACTGCGAGGACATCGCCTTTGGTGAGATTGGAGTGGGGACTTTCGGCCAACTCTTCGTGCAGAGAAGCAAAGGTTCCAATGTCGCTCCAGCCGAGGTCGGCGGGGATAATGCGGACCCGCGTGGGATCCACTTTTTCCATGATTCCGTAATCGATGGAAATTTTATCGCACTTGGGATAGTGATCGCTAATGGAGCCGCCTTTTTGAATGGCCATGAGCTGCTCGTAGGTTTTGGGCAGATATCTCTTGAATTCTTCGAGAATTGTGGAAACTTTCCACACGTAATAGCCCGTGTTCCAAAGATAGCTATAAGAGGAAAGGAAGCGTTTGGCGGTTTCGTAATCGGGCTTTTCTTTAAAGGCTTTGAACTCATAGACTTCCACGCCGCCTTGGTCGCCGAGCATGCGGCCGATTTTTACATAGCCCAAGTTGGTGTTGGGGTACTTGGCTTTTACCTCAATAATATTGAGGGTGTTTTCCTCCTCGGCCAAGCGGTTTGCTGCATACAATTTTTGTTCAAATTCGGCGGTGTCTTGGACAAGGTGATCCGCATAGACCACGGCCATCACAGCCTCCGGATTTTTTTTGGCGATAAGAGCCGCCGCCAAGCCGATGGAAGGACCGGTGTCTTGCATGCTGGGTTCCAAAATCAAGTTTTCCGGTGGGAGAGTCGGAAGTTGCTTCCGCACAAAATCTTCATATTGAGCGTTGGTGCACACATAGATGTCTTCCGGTTTTACAAAGGAAACCCGGTCGTAGGTTTCTTGAATCATGGTTCGGTCGGAAATCAGTTTTTGAAACTGTTTGGGTTTTTCCGAGTGGCTCATGGGCCAAAGCCGCGTTCCGGCTCCGCCGGCCAAAATCACGATTTTCATAATAGTTTCAGGTAGAAATCAACAAGGAAGTCTCCGAAAAAGTAGGTTAGCATAGTTCCCAGCACCAGGAAAGGGCCCAGCGGCACCGCGGTTTTTGGGGTGGCGTTTTTGCTGGCGAGCAAGAGCAGGCTCACGAGGCTTCCAATGATGTAACTGGCGAGAAGGGCGGTGAGCGTCATGGGCCATGCCAGCAGGAGCCCCATAAAAGCGCCGATTCGCAGATCGCCGCTTCCAATCCAACGTCCGCGAGAAAGCAAATATTGCAGACCGAAGAAAGAAACGGCCACGGCGGCCCCGAATAAACTGCTGAGCGGATTTCCAATGGCCACGCTCGCGATGAACGCAAAAACAATGGCGGGGAGCATAACACCATCATGGATTTCCTTATAACGGAGATCGTAAAAGAAAATGAACAAAAGTACGAGGAAGTGCAGGGCGTACCAAGCAAAGAGCGTCCAATTTTGGATGTAGAAAAAGAGCAGTCCAAAAGTGAGTGCGGTGGCGAGTTCGGTCACCGGGTACCAAAATGAGATTTTTTCTTTGCACTGATGGCAGTGACCTTTCAGCCAAAGGTAGCTGATGAGGGGAATGAGATCGTGGGCTTTCAGATCGGTTTTGCAGTGGGGACAGTGTGAGCGCCCGAAAAATATTCCTTTTTCTCCCGTGTGCAGACGGGGAATGAGCATGCTTAAAAAACTTCCGAAAAAGAGTCCCAAGATTCCGGCCAGCACCGAGTAGAGAGGTGTCATTGCGGGGTAATTAAAGCGTTGTACTGCTCGGCGGCTTCCACGCTGAGGGCTGCTCCTGGTTTGGACAGTTCATAGCTTTTTTTGAATTCGTCTTTGGCGTCTTCCTTGTTACCTTGGGCCAGTTTTAATTCACCCAAAGTAAAGTGAGCTTCCGCGGAATTCGGATCGATGTCGAGGGCCGTGTCCACGGCGGTGAGGGCCAAGTCCAACTCGCCGCGTTTAAGGTAAACTTCCGCAAGGTAAGTGTGACTTTCGGCGTTACTCGGGAAGTAAGAAGTGGATTCGGACGCGAGGGTTAAAGCGCGATCCAAGTCACCCAAAATATCCAGGGCGATGCGGAGCGGTTCGGCAAAAAGAGTCACGTCGCTTTGATCGATTTTTACCAAATATTCGTAAGCCGCCAACGCGTCTTCATAGTTTCCGAGAAAATTTTGGCTTTCCGCCAGTTTTCGATAGGCCTCCGATTCCGGCTCGAAATCGTAAAGAAGCGCGAGCTCGAAAGAGTCCACGGCTTCACCGTATTCTCCTTGCTCGTAGTGCGCGATTCCCAAGAAATAATGGGTTTCCGGTTTTACGGCATCGAGGTTTTTGGCTTCTTTAAAAGCATCCTCGGCTTCCGTGAGTTTTTTCATTTTCAGTTGGCTGTAACCCAGCAAAACCCACACGTCGCGATAATCATTTTTTTCGTTCAAAACCTTGAGTGCCAGGGTTTCCGCGAGCGGAAATTCATGAGCATCCACCATGGCTTTAACGAGCAGGGCTCGGAGATAAATATCTTGGCCGCCTTGTTGCGAATTGTAGGTCGAGAATGCGGTTTGAAAATTTTGGATGAGGGCGGGAATGACGGGACCGCTCAGGCCGGCCGCTTTTGAAAATTTGGATTTGGCACTTTCATAGTCGCCTTCGTAAGCCAGGAGCATGCCCAAAGCGAATTGACCCGCTTGATGATTTTCACTCACTTGATTCAAGACTTCTTTAGCCGGTTCAAAGTTTTGAGTGCGCATCAGCGCGAGTCCGTAATTGCTGCGATTGTCGTCCGAGGGATCGAGTTCGTAGCTGCGCTTAAATTCTTGCAGTGCTTCCTCATATTTCATCAGTTCCCAGTAAGCCTTTCCGAGCTTTCGATGAGCTTCGGGCTGAGTTTCGTCGATTTTAAGGGCCAAGGCAAATTCCTTCGCGGCAAGTTCAAAAAAGCCCGCATTAAACAGTTGATTGCCTTTGCTGATTCGCGCAGCAAAGCTCAAGGGAACATTTTGATCTTCACCGGCATCGG
>MFXB01000012.1:10216-15255 GCA_001787475.1 Candidatus Peregrinibacteria bacterium RIFCSPLOWO2_01_FULL_48_20 | reverse complement strand
TTTCATAGTAAAAGCTTAAGGGTCCTCAGTCTACCACAAAGGGTGAGGGCGTGCTCACTTTTCGCGTGGACAGAACTCGCAAAAGATGCAAAATTACAGGTTCATGGAAGCAATTTGTCTGCACCTTATAGTTTCTCGGAAAGCATAAGGACTCCTTCCGTTCCAAACATCACGATAAAGCCGGTTACAACGAGACCGCTCGCCAAAATGAGGGCGGCTTTTTTGCGAGGGATGCCAAATACGTAGGCGATTAAGGCGCCGGTCCATCCGCCGCTGCCCGGGGTGGGGATGGCGATGTAAGTGAAGAGAGCGATGTGGCCCATTTCACTTAAACGTGCGGAGTATTTGGCCTGAGTTCGAGCAAAGAGCCACTCAAAATAGCGATTCAGCAGTTTGGAATGTTTGCGAAGAAAATTCGTGATCGATTCCAAGAAAACGAGCAAAAACATGGCCATGGTGATGCATCCCGAAGTTCCGAAAATAAAAGCCATCCACGGGTTCATATCAAGTACGGTCACTCCATAAATGATGGCCCCTTGCAGCTCCGTTACAGGGAGCATGGCCATGAAAAAGATGGTGAGTTCATCCATGCGGGCAGAGTAGCATATAAAGTTATATAGGGCATAGGTGAATAAAACTTCACCACTACCCGTCGTATTTTGAAAGAACCATGAGCACGAAAGTGCTTTCCTGAGTAAATTTATTACGCAATGCAAAGCCAAAGTTTGCAAGTACTTTTTCTTGAAAAATTTAGCCCCTAAATAACAGATTGGAAATCAACCGTATGGCGCGTTTAATGTACAATTTTTGTATGCATCAAAAACAACAAAAATCATCAAATGCTTGACGGTTGTCGTGGGGCATCCTAGGGTTGTCTTACTTCCAACGCTCGTTCAAAAAACTTATCCAAGCGGTGTGCAAGAAATTTATTCAGGACATGAGCCGGTTCTCCTACGGGAGTCACTAGCACTCTTGGACCTGAAACCGGGGCAAGTAGCCGTAGATTGTACCCTTGGACTGGGAGGACATTCCTCTGAAATTTTGAAAGCCATCGGTCCGAAAGGTCACCTTTACGCTTTCGAGAGGGATGAACGAAATCTTAAAGTGGCTCGAAGCCGCCTTGAGAAAATAGGAAACAATTTCACGCTCTTTCACGACAATTTTAGCTCTTTGACAGATCGGCTCAGGAGGGAAGGGGCATCCCACGCGGATGCAATTCTCTTTGATCTTGGACTCTCTTCCCCACATATCGATGAGGCGAGTCGCGGCTTTTCCTTCTTAAGGGAAGGACCGCTCGACATGCGTTTCGATACTGCTCAGGGAAAAACGGCTGCAGACCTCCTCAATACTTTGGGCGAGGCGCAGCTTGCGGACATCTTTTTTCACTTCGGTGAAATCCACGCCTCCCGCAAGCTCGCGCACGCCATCCTCCAAACTCGAAAAATCAACCCTTTCCAAACGACTACTCAGTTTGCCCAATTCGTCCGAGAAACCTTGGGTAAAAGTATCTTGCCGCAGGCTTTTCAAGCCTTGCGCATCGCTGTCAATGAAGAACTTATGGCCCTGGAGCTTGGTCTTAATCAAGCGATTGAGCTTTTAGCTCCTCACGGACGCGTGGTTGTGCTCAGTTACCACTCTCTTGAAGATCGGCTGGTAAAGCAGACTTTCAAGCAACGATCCACAGACCTCCGCGATCCGAATGACACCTTTGGAACGAGAGTCCTCAGGTCAAAGAGCCTTTCCCTCCTGACAAAAAAGCCGATCAAAGCCTCCGCCGAGGAGCTTGCCCGTAACCCGCGTGCTCGCAGCGCCGTGCTGAGAGCCGCAGAACGCTTGGCGCAGCCAAGTCTATAAAACACTCGCCGAAGGCGAGCCTACAAATAATGTCCACCCTTACACTCACACTTCGTTCTCTCTTCGTTCGCAATGAGCGCATCAGCAGTTTCTCCCTGGGAGGACTCATGCTCATCGCCACCGTCGTTATGGGACTCATCTCACTTGCTTCCCTCAATGACAAAGCAATGAAAGGACACCAACTCACGAAACTTGAAAGCGAACGCCAAGAACTGGTGACCGATGGGGAAGTGACCGACATGCTCACCCTCCGTGCCCGATCCATGGACGTCATTGAAAGCCGCGTTACCGGAATGATGAAGCCCGCTCGAGAAGACATCATTTACGTTCTGCCTGTTACCGTGGTTGCTCAAAACTGATCCGTGCCAACCGTAATAACGAAACCCCAATAAGGGGTTAAGGGGAAATCACATAAAATCCTCCCACAAAGGGGGGTTTTATGTATTAGATTGACGACGAGGCACTTTTAATGTAAAAATGTCTTCCTTTTTCTTTTTTAAATGGATCCTCTTGTTGCCGAATCCTTGGACATGGCCTGTCCCGAGCCCGGATCTCCCGATGTCAATGAAGTGGAAGGCTTCGTGGCGGCTCTTTTTGAGAAAGAGCAAAAAGAAGGCGTGGAGCGTTATCTTGACGCGATTCAAACAGAGCGGCAAAGAGTTCGTTTGGTGGTCGATGATATGGTCGCTAGGCCCGTAAATTACATTTCTTCACTGCCCGATGAGGGAGGGTTTAGGGATCGAATGATAAGAATTTGTCTTCAACCGGAGTCGGAGAGAAAAGATGGAGTCGGAGCACTTTATGACGATTTATTGAGTCAATTGAACAATCGTGAGAATGTGGCTGAGAGAGCGTGCGTAAGTGGGAATGTTTTTCGTAAAACAACTGTGGACAGTTTGGCTAAAAAGGGTTTTTTCAGTACCGATGCCAACATAAATGCCGCAGCTTGGTGGCGCCACTTCTATCCTCAAGGTTTGCAAACTTCAACAGGTCGCTTTGCGGCCGCTTTGGATTCGGTGAAACATCAAGCTTCCGTCAGGCCCCATTTTCTGAGTTGTTTGAAAGAACTTGAGCAGGAAGGGTGGGGTACGGGTTATCATGATGAAGGACAGCCCTTGGGAGACGCTATCATGAATGCTGTCTTACGTAAAAGCGGTGGATTGGACTGGAGACTTTTGATGCAAGATCGTCCGGTGGTTGGAGAAGAGATTTTTGATCAAAGTCATTTAGGTACCCATAATTCTGCCGGAGTAAGAGAAAATCTGAACTTTGACTGCCCGACAGCCGCCGTAGCCATCACTTTGGACCCGTACCAAATTCAGCTCCGTCCTGAAATTTTTCGGGAACTGGATGCAAGGACGCAAGAACAGGTTAGAATTGGTCATCATTTTGCCGGAGCTAACCTTCTTAGTTACCCTGTTGTAACCTGTGGTTCAACCGTACACGAGCTTCAAGCCTGGTCTTCCTATTCCGTTCGGGGAGTTAATCCTCTCGGTTGGGTGAAATTGGCTTTGCCGACCTATGATCAACCTGCACTTACTTTCCAAGTGCCCTTTGAAGAGTTTTTACACCGATTCAGTTCGGTGAACGTAGGGACAATTTTCAGGAGTTTATCTAAAGAGGTGCCTGTAGCGGAGGCCAAAGCTTGACAATTCCAGCTTAATGTTTATAATTACTAACCTTTACAAAAAAGATTATGTCCACAGATACTCCTCCTTCTCCTGCCACCATTGTTCCGGAAGAAATTAAAAAACCTTTGAGTCCGGAAGAAGCGGCGGCAAAGTTGCCAATGGTGCCGGTTTCCCCTTCCTCAGGAGGTGTGGATAAGACTCGTGCTGATGCGATGGCGATACTTCATCCTTTGGAGCAAGCTGTTTTCGATGCGACTTTGATCGGAGATTATAAAAAATGGATAGCTAAAGAAGCAAGTGAAGATGATCCTGATGCGAAGGCACTTTTTCAAGGGAAAAAGAAAGTAACAAAAGTATCTCTGGAAGAGAAGACAAAGGCTTTTTCTCGTTCTTTGAGTGAACAACAGAATCAGTTGGATCAAGTCTTTTCACGTTATTTGGACTTACAAATATCGCATCTTTTGGGGACGGAGTTTGCCGATCAGGCAGCTTCTTTTGCCGATCTAAAAATGGCCGCTTTAGAGACTATAAGTGGAAAACTTGAAACGTTCATAGATCATTATACCGCCTCTGTACAGTTAAAACTGGCTTATGATCTTGGAGACCGCGCTGAAGCACCTGAAGCATTTGAAATGACTTTGGCACTTCCCGAATGTGTTTCCGCATGTGAAACGGTCATCAATGAGTTCTTTCAGAAAGCCAGAAGCAAACTACTTGCACAGATTAAATGGGACTATGATACTTATAAAACTAAGGAAGAACGTCGTACCGCCGAAGTTGCTCGCAATGCTGAGGCCAAAGCTCGTGCTCAAGAGAAAGAAAGCTTGGAGAGGGACGTTCTAACAGGTATTAGGGTTTTGGGGATTTCTTTCAGGGAATGCAAAATTGAGGATGCAGGGGAACGCCGTCTTGGCAATTTTCTTTCGAACGGCGAAGCTCTCGAATCCCGAGAACAGCATCTTTTCGAGGATGTCCGGGATTTGTTGGAACTTCATACCGGAGAAGAATTTGGCGATTTGAAACTGTACGAAGCTTTGCCCGATGCCAACTTGGAGGCAAAAGTAGCGGCTGCCGTTGACCTGCATTGCGCGCACCGCGTCGGTTTCGATTCGACCCACGATCAAGCTCTTGGCGAGTCCGATCCCACAGAGGAAGATCTTTCAAGGGTACTTTCTCCAGAGCTTTCAGAGGCTTCAAAGCTCAGACAAAAAACATATGATCATCTTGCAAGGGTTGCTGCGGAGGCTGCCATCATTGCGTACCGAGAGAATCTTTTTAATCGTTTAAGAAAGACTTTCCGGGGTACTTCCGCAGAAACTTTTCTTGAGGAATTGATTCTGCGCTCAAGTCAAGAGACCCGTCCGGGAATTGCAAGCGAAGGTACTTTGGAGGTTGAAGCAGGGCTTGGAATGGTGGATTATGTGAGGGAAAGAATGGATAGGCTCGAAGCAAAGCTTGAGCCGATGTTGGGAAGCGAGCCCGCTCCGGCAAGTGGTGAGGCTTCTCGGATTTTTGTCGAGACGGATATTAGTCCTCGTGAGGTTGCGGACATGG
>MFXB01000012.1:8190-10206 GCA_001787475.1 Candidatus Peregrinibacteria bacterium RIFCSPLOWO2_01_FULL_48_20 | reverse complement strand
AGTTGCACCTCAAATTGCCGCTCTTGCCGAAAGAACCGCCAATGCGGCCGCTGTCGGTGCGGGTGCCGCTGCTCCCAAGTCAGATGTACTTACTCGTGATATCCTTGCAGGCATCAAACTTATTCTTGAGCCGAAAAAGCCGGGTTTTGTGAATCGATGGAGTCGTCGTTTTGCTTGGATGGGAGCGGGTGCCGCTGCCGCAATTGGTGTAGAACACTATGGACAAGACATACTTCCGGAAGGCTTGTTCACTTCCGAAAAAGAGCCTGTGACGGAAGGTGCGCAAGCACAAGTGCAACCGGAACCGGAGCCGGAGAAATCAGAGCTTGGAGCTTGGGTGAAGCTTCCCGAGAATAGTATTAAGGACGGTTCGTGGAAGACTTACATTGGAACTGCTAAAGAGGTGCCTAAAATGGCGGTTTGTTGTGCAGATTGGATGCCTGCTAAAGGTGGAGCTAATTGTGATGAAAAGAGCGTGATTGTCACCGACAATATTTCCGAGGACATGAAGACTCTATGGAAACAGAGCTCAGTGTGGGAAGGGCCGTTGCCAGGGGCTGATCTTATCGGGTTTAAAGCTTTTCCCGAGGGAGAAGATCTTTATTCCGTTTGTCGAACAGCAGAAAGTGGTATTTATGCTAGGATTTTGTTTTCCGACTAATCCAAAAAAGGTTCAAGCGGACCGGCACTAGTACCGCTGCGTTTAGGAGGCGTGGGGCGTTGCGGATCCTCCACTGTGATGGTGGTCTTTGGCCAAGGGTAGAGATCGACGGAGAAGCCGGCGTAGTAGTCGTCGTTGACGCGGCGAACCACCAGGTTTCCGTTTTTCACGTAGAGCTGATCGCCAGGTTGAATGAAGTTGATGGTGTAGACTTTGGGTTTATTCGTTTTTGGGTTCAAAGCGGCTCCGGGGCGATTTTTCCAGACTTCATCGATGGTTTTAAACATGTGGCCGTAGGATAGACGAAGGAAGTCTTTGTTATCCAGTTTGCCGTCTTTGAGCTCGGATTTAAGAATTTCCAAAATTCCGGTGTCGCCGCTTTTGACCGTATATGGGCTGGCGGAATCTTTCCAGTTCAGTTCCGTTCGATCTGGCAGATTTTTAGACACTTCTTGAATGAGGTCGTTTTTATTGAACCGAGTTGCCACTTTTTCGGCGTGTTCGGTGGAACGGCCTGTTTTCTCATTGACGTAACGTTCGGGTGAGTCTTCCGCCATAGATTTTGTTTTTAAATCTTTCAATTATAGCACGTTTTTATTTTTTTTGCTATAGTGCGCGGGCCACTCAGCGAAGCTGAACTTACCAATAATGTATGGATCTTAATCTTCTCAAAGAAACCGCCAAGCAAATGGTCGCTCCAGGAAAGGGAATTTTGGCGATCGACGAGAGCCATTCCACCTGCAAGAAGCGTTTTGAAGCGCTTGGAGTGGAATGCAATGAGGAAACGCGTCGGGAGTATCGCCAGCTTTTGGTGACGGCTCCGGGCTTGGATGGAGCGGTGAGCGGACTTATAATGTTTGATGAAACGCTTCGTCAGAGCACGGCGGACGGGCGCAAGTTTGTGGATGTTTTAAAAGAAAAAGGGATGCTTCCGGGTATTAAAGTGGACACGGGTGCGAAGGATTTGGCCTTGCATGCAGGCGAAATGGTGACGGAGGGGCTCGACGGGCTTCGTGAGCGTTTGGCGGAATATAAGGGCTTGGGCGCACGTTTTGCCAAATGGCGCAGTGTGATTAATATTTCCGATGTTTTGCCGAGTGCGGCGTGTATTCGCGCGAATGCACATGGTTTGGCGCGTTATGCGGCGCTTTGTCAGGAAGCCGATATGGTTCCCATGGTGGAACCGGAAATGATCATGGAAGGCACCCATACGATAGAACGTTGTTATGAAGTTACGGCCGAAGTTTTGAAAGTTCTTTTTGAAGAGTTGGCGGAGCAGGGGGTGGTTTTGGAAGGAGTCATTTTAAAAGTGAGCATGGTGCTTCCGGGAAAGCAGTGTTCCGTGCAGGTGGGGC
>MFXB01000012.1:0-8000 GCA_001787475.1 Candidatus Peregrinibacteria bacterium RIFCSPLOWO2_01_FULL_48_20 | reverse complement strand
GGCGCTCAAGGCGTGGGCAGCCAATCGTCAGGCGACGGCGGAAGCGCAAAAGTTGCTTGTTCACCGAGCAAACATGAACGGTTTGGCCGCGCAGGGAAAGTATTCGAAAGATTTGGAATTAACCACTTAGAATATGCTGTTTGATTTTCTTCAAAAAAACGGAGCAACGATGGAACTCGCGGAGCTTATAGTCGAGCTCGGACGCGCGGTGGAAGAAATTTCCACAACGATTATCCACACCGGCACGGGCAAGGTCGGCAGTAAAAATGTTTATGGCGAAGAACAAATCGCCATGGACGTGAAGGCGGATGAAATTATGGGACGATATCTCAAAACCAATCCTTATGTAGCGGCTTATTGCAGCGAAGAAATGGACGCGCTTGAGCCCGCCGACGAAGGCGGAATTTTTAGTGTTTTCCATGATCCTTTGGACGGTTCAAGCTTGTTTGACGTGAATTTTTCCGTGGGAACGATTGTGGGAATTTATCAAGGCCGAAATGTGATTGGGCGAACGCCTCGCGAACAAGTGGCGGCGCTTTACGCCGTGTACGGTCCACGCAGCACTTTGGTGCTTTCGGTGGGGAACGGTGTGCATGAATTTGTGCTCACGAGCGAAGGCTGGGAGCTCAGCCGCGAAAACATAACACTGAGCGGAGAGAAAAAATATTTTGCTCCGGGAAATTTGCGGGCGACCAAAGATCGGGAAGATTATTTTCAGTTGGTTTCTTTCTATATTAAGGAGCAATACACGCTGCGTTACAGCGGAGGAATGGTGCCGGATCTCAATCATATTTTGCAAAAAGGCAGCGGTGTTTTTCTGTATCCCGGCATGCCGAGCGCCCCGCACGGGAAGCTTCGACTTCTGTACGAATGCGGTCCCATGGCCTACATCATGGAGCAAGCGGGCGGACTTTCGAGCAACGGGGAGAAAAGTATTTTGGATTTGGAAATTCGCGATCTCACTCAAACGACGCCCATTTTTATCGGCGTAAAAGAAGAAGTGAAGCGAGCGGAAGAAATGCTCAAATGATGAAAAAAACCTCTTACCTCACAACGCGAAATCACGCCAAAAAAGTGAACGTTTGGTTTACGGCGCTTCGACCTTTTCAAAAACATTGGAAACAGTGGGATGCGAAAGAGTCGGCGCTTTTGGTGATTGATGTGCAGCGTTATTTTTTTGATTTGACCTCGCATGCGTTCGTGCCCGTCGGGCCTTTTGTAAAAAAGAACATTCAAGCTCTTGTGGAGAAATTTCGAGCGCAGGGAAGGCCAATTATTTTCACCATTTTTGCCGTTCAAAAAGGTGAGAAAGATGTCATTTTAAATTGGTGGAAGGAAAGTGTGAAAGAGGGAAGTCCGGCGGCGGCTTTGAGCATGGAAGTTGGAAATGATTTTGTCGTGCGGAAGAAAAATTACAGTGCTTTTTCGGGGACCGATTTGGAAACGATTTTAAAAAAAGCGGGCGTGAAGAAAGTGGTGATAACCGGCGTGCTTTCCAACCTTTGTTGCGAGACCACCGCGAGGGATGCTTT
This sequence comes from Candidatus Peregrinibacteria bacterium RIFCSPLOWO2_01_FULL_48_20, assembly GCA_001787475.1. GTDB lineage: Bacteria > Patescibacteriota > Gracilibacteria > UBA1369 > 2-02-FULL-48-14 > 2-02-FULL-48-14. The sequence goes on along the minus strand of MFXB01000012.1, from coordinate 6,468 downwards.
CAATCGCGGCTACGATGTTTTCTTTGTAGCTGACGCCACGGGAGCCTACAACGAGGGCATGCATAAAACCGCTTTGGAAAGCCTTTCTTACGGCTTTGCAACTCCTCTTAAAACGGACGATTTATTATGATTTACGATTCTATTATTGTTGGGGCCGGACCGGCCGGAATGAGTGCCGGCGTGCAACTTTCACGTGCGGGACTGAAGGTACTTTTGATCGAAAAAAATGAAGCCGGCGGGCTCCTTCGCAATGCGAATTGCGTTGAAAATTATTTGGGTTTTCATTCGCCGTGCGGCGCTGAAATGGTGATGGAATTCCAAAAACAATTGGAGGATTTTTCGGTGCCGCTTGTGAGAGGCGAAGTTTTGGAAATTCAAAAAGGCCGGACTTTTTCCGTGCGAACAAAAAAGAAAAATTATTTTGCGCGAACGGTTCTTTTGGCCACCGGGACCGAAGCGGATCTTTTGGAAGTTTCGGGAGAAAAAAAGTTGGCCGGGAAAAAAGTTTTTTATGAGTTGGCGGATCTCTTGAAAAATTTTAATAAAGGAAAAATTCTTGTTGTGGGCGGAGGGGACGTGGGTTTTGATTATGCCCTCAATTTGTCCGGTCGAGGCTTCCGGTCCATTCTCATTACGCGCGGGGAAGGCGCCGCTTTGCCCGTTTTAAAGAGCCGTGCGGGAAAGAGCGGCATTCCGGTTTATGAAAATGTTTGCGTAAAAAAGATCGGCCTTGGCGAAAAAGGTTTGCTTGTGGACTGCACTCAAAGACAATTCAAAGTGGACGCAGTTTTGGTCGCCGTTGGACGGCACGTTCAAATGCCGAAAATCGGTATGCAAAAGCGCATAAAGGGCTTATACTTCGCCGGCGACGTCAAGCACTTCGCCATCCGTCAGTCGCAAATTGCCGCGGGGGAAGGCTTAATGGCGGCCATGCAAATCATCCATCAACTAAGCAATGCAAATCGTTCAAGAAATCGGAAATGATAAAGTGGCGCGTCTCTACGTTGCCAAGCTCCGCGACTATTTTTTGGAATTTGTTGAATCGCGCGATCCCGGTCTTCCACTCGAAGAAAAAATGGTGATTGTGGTTTCTTGTCTTTTGGGTTGTCCCGTGAAATGCCTTATGTGCGATGCCGGAAAAAATTATTGCGGCATGCTCAGCAAGGAAGAAATTTTTGAGCAAATCGATACGATCGTCGATCGTCACTTTCCGGATCGAAAAATTCCCGTAAAAAAGTTTAAAATTCAATTCACGCGGATGGGGGAGCCGGCATTTAATCCCGCCGTTCTGGATGTTTTAGAGGCTTTGCCAAGCCGTTATGAGGCACCCGGTTTGTTGCCGTCACTTTCCACCATCGGTCCGAAAAACACATGGGGATTTTTTGATCGCCTCATTAAAATCAAGAAGAAATATTATGGCGGCGGTCATTTTCAAATGCAATTTTCCATTCATACGACCGACGTTAAAAAGCGCGACAAACTTATCCCCACGTCCAAAATGAGTTTCAAAAACATCGCGGATTTCGGGCGTGAGTTTTTTGAAACGGGCGACCGTAAAATCACACTTAATTTTATTGTGATGGAAGCTTATCCAATTAATCCCGCGGTGATTGTGAAGTACTTCGATCCCACTCGGTTTGTACTGAAATTCACGCCGCTCAATCCCACCGAAAAAGCGCGCAGCATGGGATTGGTAAATTTGTTGCATCATGAGCAGGAAGGCCGCGTTCAAGAACTTTTAAAAGAGTGCCGAAAACTGGGTTTCGACACCATTGTGAGCATCGGGGAGTTGGAAGAAAACACCATCGGGAGCAATTGCGGACAATATGTTTCCAATTTGAAGTGCATGGAGTAAGCTCAAAACGTTTTACCCCATGCTATGAAAAAACTTATTTTTTCCATTTTCGCTCTTTTTATTAGCGCGTCGGTTTTCAGCATCAGCGTAGTGGCTGAAGATGATACCTTGCAAATCAATAATCTTATGTTTTCGGACGTCGGTTTGGAGGAGGAAAATTATTATGCCATTTATTTTCTTTATAACACCGGAGTTATTGAAGGCTATGAAAATGAAGAGGGCTTGCGTGATTATCGGCCCGGTCAATCCATCAATCGTGCGGAATTTTTAAAGATTATTTTGGAAGGAACGGGCGAAGCCGATGAGGGCTCTTACGATTCGTGTTTTCCCGATGTTTCCGAAGGCGAGTGGTACACCGATTATGTGTGTCAGGCCAAAGAGGAGGGCTGGATTGGAGGTTATCCCGACGGCACGTTTAAGCCCGATCAAACCATCAACGAAGTGGAAGCGCTCAAAATTTTGGGCGAAGTAATGGATTGGGAACTCGAGGAAACCGAAGGCGATTGGTATGAGCCCTATCTGGAAGTGGGAGAAGAAACGAACATTGTTCCCGAGGAAGACATTGCTTCACTGATGACGCGCGGGGATATTGCCGAACTTATTTTCCGCAACGAACAAGTGGAGGATTTGCCGATTTCCGAGTATTCCGAAGACTACATTGAATACTATCTTGAAGCGAATGACATTCCTTACGACGGAACGTTTGGTCCCGGCGGTGTTTTTGGTCCGGACGGTCCCTATGGAGAAGCCGGTCCTTTCCCGGAAGGCTTTACAATTTTTGCCGATGATTATTACCAGGAACATTATTGTTATTACTCCGATCAGGAAGAATTTTATGAAGAGCTCCGTGAGGAATTGTCTTCATACAGTGAAAAGGAGTTGGAAGAACTTTTTGCCGTGGAGGACGGGGATATTTATCGTTTTGGAAAGATGAGTTGTTACGATGAAGCGCAAGAAACCGATTTGCTGGCTTTCACCGAGGAGCTTCGTGCGGAATACAGTGTGATTTGTTGGCCCACCGATGTGGACGGTGAAATTTTGTGCTACGACGGCACCGATTATTTTGCCGGCGGAGATGAGTACGATGACGTGGAAACTGGCGACAATACCGGCATCTTTTTTGCGGACGTTTATCAAAGCGGTCCGGTGAATGCGGACGGGTCTCCGCTGTCCGTTTTCCTTACTTTGATTGACGGGGATTTTGAACCAGCGACCGGTCATAGTTTAGTGGCTATGGTTATGACGCCGCACAGCTACGAATCCTTTGATATGGGTGAAACCGAAGCGGGCGTTTACGAACTTACTTTCACTTCTTACAAAGCCGCGACGTACGGTGTTTATATCCTCGATGAAGACACTGGAGAAATTTATTCCACCGAGGCGAGTTTTGGTGCGGGTGATGTCGAATCGATGGAAATTTTGAATGTTTCATACCCTTTTGAAAATGAGGATCACAGCGCTCGGTTTGAAGTGATTCTTGAAGATGCTTACGGAAACGTGGTCACTTATTTGGATGAGAGCGATCTGACTTTTGAATCCACTTTGGGCGAAGTTTTTGCGACGCTCGATGAAGAACGCGGGGTTTGGGACGTGAGTCTTTACGCATCCGAAGTTGGGGACGCCGTAGTCACGGTTACCGGTGACAGCACTTTTGATGATTTATCCGAAAGCGTGGAATTCTTTTTTGATTCCGTGATGCTCGGCATTCCCCGAGGCCTTGCCGAGGATGAAAGCGTTACCGTGCCCCTTTACATCAATATGGGTGATGAGGGTAGTTTGGGTGAATATGAGGTTTCCATCGTTTACAATTCCGGCACTTTGCAGTTTGAAGAAGCCACGGAAGGCACGGATAATTTCATGAATACACCCACCGTCAGTTTGTCTGACGGAATGATTACCGTGAACGGTCAAACGACCACGGGCGAGACTACCGATCAATATGTTCATGTGGCCGATCTTTATTTCACCGGTGCGGTGATTGGAGACGGGACCATTTATGCGGAAGATGCCAGCATCACCACCACGGATGAAGCTCCCATTCAAAATATTCTTTTACAGCAAGCGGCGGCTCAGCCGGCGGTGGTCGTGAAAGGCACAAAAGAGGTGTGTTTGGACATTTTTATTCTGGAAGGAGCCGACAGTGGAGATGGTAGTGCGATGACGGAAGCCGATATCAATGCGGAAATTGCCAAGGCAGAGACCGCTTTTGCGGTGGCGGCCGCTTCTTGTAACTGTCCTTACTTTCTTGAATTTGCAATCAATTTTCGTGAGCTCAGTCGTGCCGATTGGCAGACGGTCACCGCTGCAACGGGAGTAGATGGAGTAACAGATACAGAAGATGATGTTATTGAACAGAGCGAGTCACGCGCGCTGTCAGCTGCATATGGTTCGGCGGACTGTATCCCCGTCTTTTACATTCCTCAGGCGAGTATTCCCGATGAGGCGACCGGTAATTGGGTGACTTCCGGTTGGTCTCGGGCCAGTGATCCCCGTAACATTACGATTGATGAATCTCGAGATGGCGATCAAACGACCTTGGTCCATGAACTGATGCATATGCTCAGCAAAAATGTAATTAAAGATTACAATCCCAATGCTTCCGAGGATGACAATGCAACAGCGGTGAGTCAGGGCGGAAAAGAACCCGGAAATATAATGAATTACGGAGAAGCCGGTTTCGAAATGACGGCCGCTCAATGCGCTCTTATTGATTGGGATGCCTGGCCGATGAGGTAGCCGTAAGAATTTCTTGCGACGTACGTCTTCTTTTATAGACTGCACTTCGTGCAGTGGTGTAGAATATGGCCACTACGCAATTCCACTCCATGAACGACACTGCGCCACAAAACTTTGATGTTGATGCTTTGGTGCTTCGAGCCCAAGAAGGGGACAAAGACGCTTTTGCTCGTTTATATGATCATTTTTTTGATCGCATTTATCGTTATGTTTATTTTCGCGTTGCGCCGTCGGAAGTGGATGATTTGGTGGAAATAGTCTTCATCAAGGCGTGGATCAATCTCGAAAAGTATGAAAAACGGGACGTTCAATTTTCGGCGTGGGTTTTCAAAATCGCTCACAATATTGTGATTGATCATCGTCGTTCGCATCGTCCCTTATCTGAAATCACGGAAGAGTTGGAAGATTCGTCCGAAAAGGCCGCTCCCAAGGTGCTTACGGAAAAAAGTATGACTTCCGATCTTGTGAGGGAAGCGGTGGATCACCTGAAAGAACCTTACAGACAGGTGGTGACTTTAAAGTTTTTAATCGGTCTTTCCAATACTGAAATCGCTGAAATTATGAACGAACGTGAAGGGAACGTTCGTGTCCTTCAATTTAGGGCTCTCAAAGAGCTCAAAGTCCTGCTCCAAGAAAAAGGAGTGCAGCCGGAGTTTTTGTAATAAATCACGGCGGTCTCCGTTTTAAACAGGCCGGACACGAAGTGTCTGCTATGCAAAAAAGTGGCGAAGCCACAACAATATTACGCTTATGCTGAACGACGCACAGATTAATGACGCCAAAAAACGCATTTGGAGCCGCCTCCAGGGTAAACTGCCGGAGCGTGAGCTCAGCGTGTACCAACCGATACTTTCTGTTTTGCGCAATCAAAAAACGCCTCTTTCTCGATTGAAACGAGTTCAGTTTAAGGAAAGAATTTTGGACGTTTTGCCCGATCGTATTCCCGCCACCTCTTTTTTCAGCCGAAGGCTTTTGGCCGGTGCCACCTTACTTTTGATTTTAGGAGTGACTTTCACGCCCATTCTGGAAATGACACCGAGCGCGTCCGCCTCCAGCACCAATCTTCTTGAAGTGGTGGAAGGCGAGGTTCTGGTGAATGGCAACAGGGTGGAAGATCGTGTGCTTTTACAAACGGGAGATCAGATCAGTACGGGCGAAGATGCCATGGCACATCTTTATTTTTTGGATGACAGCCGCGTGACTTTGGGTCCCGGCAGCCAAGTGGACATTGTAGACACGCAAATTGATCCTAAAAATCGAGCCGATACTCAAGTGAAGCTCCGTTTGGAAAGCGGTCGGCTTTGGGTTCAGGTTTTAAACCTTGTTTCCAGCGAATCAACTTTTACCGTAGAGTTTCCCGAGGGCAGTACCACCGTGGACAGTCGGGCCAGTTTTGATATTACCACCGACGACGGAACTCAAATTTCTGTGGCGCGCAATTTGATTGCGGTGAATGTGCATACGGCAACGGGTTCTTATGAAGGAATTCTTGGACAAGGAGCTACGCTACTGGCAGGGGAAGAAGTCAACATGGAGTCGCTTCCTCCCGAAATTAGCGACGATGTGTGGTGGAGTTTTAATCTGGCTTATGGAAAATCCTATGCGCGTCAGCTCGATGAAAGTTATAAACAAGAAAACGTCGACAGGGCAGTGATTTTGCCAGGCAACCCTCTCTACTTTTTGAAAACTTTCCGTGAAAATGTGCAAATTTCGCTCACTTTTTCGAGTGAAGCAAAAGAAGAACTTCTCGTGCAGCAAGCGGAAAATCGCTTGAATGAAGCACAGGTTTTGTTGGCACAAGGTGAGACGGAGGCCGCCGAAGAAGTTTTGGAAGTCTATCAGGCCACCGTGCACAATGCTTTGGAAAATAGCGATAA
>MFXB01000011.1:18690-19112 GCA_001787475.1 Candidatus Peregrinibacteria bacterium RIFCSPLOWO2_01_FULL_48_20 | reverse complement strand
CTCCAAAACTCTTTTTTTACCTTTTAAAAGATTTTTCACAAACATGCTTTTATTGTACAAATAAACCTGGTCGGCCGTCCATGTAATTTGGAAGGATTCTTTTTTGCTCAGCGTGCTGACTCGCGTTATACTTTGCACGCACAAAAATATTGAATGATTCGTCCCTCCTCCAAATACTTTTTCTCGTACAAAGTTTGAACCTCGCCAGGAGGCGAATCCCAAAGTACTTCCACGGCCTCAAAGCCCTCCCCTGGCAGGATTCCCAAAGTGTAGCGAAACAACGCCTCGTTGTCCGTCTTCAAGTGCAAAAACCCGCGCGGTTTCAAAAGTCGCCGGTAGATTTCCAAAAATCGCGGGAAGGTCAGTCGTCGCTTGGCGTTTCCTTTCGTGGGATGCGGATCAGGAAAAGGAAGCCAAATCTC
>MFXB01000011.1:14967-18662 GCA_001787475.1 Candidatus Peregrinibacteria bacterium RIFCSPLOWO2_01_FULL_48_20 | reverse complement strand
AGGAAGCCAAATCTCATCGATTTCGGCCTCCGCGAAAAAATCCGCCAAATCTTCAATGCGCACTCGCAAAAACCGAGCATTCTTCAAACCCGACTGCAAGGCTTTTTTCGCCCCGTGCCACAATCGACTGCCCTTAATGTCCACCCCCACCACGATTTTTGAGGGGAATCGCGCCGCCAACTCCAAGGTGTAATCTCCGTTCCCACAGCCAAGTTCCAAAATCACCGACTTGCCCCACGTACCCGGCAAATCGCCGGACTCGCCCAAAGCGGGCTCCAGAACGTGAGTCCATTTTTTCATCTCCTCGAAATGTTTGAGCTTGCGTCGGGCCATAGGTAAACTGACCGCATTATATATGAATAAAGGAAACCTTTTAACGCTCTTCGGAATTGTTTTTCTCGACCTCATGGGAATCGGAATTATGATTCCCGTACTGGCTCCCCTCATGCTCGACGCCGGCGGCACCTTGGTTCCCCTCGATTGGACTACAGCCGATCGCTCTATCGCCCTTGGATTTTTGGTGGCCATGTATCCGCTCGCGCAATTTTTCGGAGCACCCATTTTGGGAGCCCTGTCCGATCGCTACGGCCGCAAAAAACTCCTCATCACTTCGCTCATCGGGACTTTCATAGGTTACCTCCTTTTTGCAACCGGCCTCCTGACCCAGCAACTGTGGCTTCTTTATTTCAGCCGCGCTCTCGACGGATTCACCGGCGGCAATGTAGGCGTGGCCAACTCCGCCATTGCGGACATCAGCACCAATGAAAATCGTGCGAAAAATTTCGGCCTCATCGGCATGGCCTTCGGCCTCGGCTTCATTTTTGGACCTTTCATCGGCGGAAAACTCGCCGATCCCACCCTTGTTTCGTGGTTCAGCGCAGCCACGCCTTTTTGGTTTGCCGCGCTTCTGTCCCTCGGCAGCCTCACCCTCCTTACTTTCCTTTTTAAGGAAACGCTTCAAACGAAAGCCAATCGACCCATTCACCCGCTTATGGGCTTCCGACACATCGCCAAAGCCTTTCAAATGCAGAATTTAAAAATAATATTTTTGGTGATTTTTCTCCACACGCTCGGGTTTTGTTTTTACGCCCAATTCATGCCTGTTTTTCTCGTTCAAAAGTTCAGCATGAACACGGCGGCCATCGGTACTCTGTTCGCTTTCATCGGGCTGTGGATCGCTCTCACTCAAGGCCTTTTCCTGAGAGTAATTACGCGCTTCGCCAAACCTCAAAAAATCCTTCGCTTTTCGCTTTTGGGACTTTCCTCCCTGCTTTTTCTGATTCCTTTCGCACCAACGGTCTTCTTACTGTACGCTCTCCAACCTTTCATGGCTCTCGCGGAGGGGCTCACTTTTCCAAGCACCACCACCGTGGTTTCGGAACTCAGCCTGAAAGAGGAACAAGGAGAAGCCATGGGAGTGACGCAATCGCTTCGCGCCCTCGGTCAAGCGCTTCCTTCCTTGATTGCCGGTTTTCTGGTTACTATCAATCAAAATCTTGCCATTTTAACAGGTGCCGCAATAATTCTCTTGGCATGGGCAATCTTTGTGATATGCTACCGCACGCATCTTAACTCTTCACATCATGAACCGTACTGAAACTCTCGAACAATTGAAGGATAAATTGGAAGAATGGAGCGACGAACTCGACGAAATTCAGGAAGAATTTGAAAACCTTTCCGACACCGACGAAGACTGGAGCGACACGGAGGGCGAACACGGCGACACCTTGCACGATCTTCGTATGAACCTCGAAAGCATTCGTCTCACTTACGAAGAAGTGGAACAATCCGATAACGAAAGTTACGATGAACTCCTCAGCACTCTTGAGAGTGAAATGGACGAATTCGAAGAATCCTTAAGCCAAGCTCGCGAAGAACTCAAGGCTGCTTAACACTGCACGCAGTGCAGTCTACAAATAGTGTCGCGAAGCGACTCAATACCTTTGGACCAACTCTATCAGTATTATTTGGATCCGGCGCTTATTGCCAAAGCACCTGCACGTCCGCGCGACCATTCCAGACTGTTGATTTATGACACGGGGTCGAACGACATTGTTTTGGATCAATTTTATAATCTTCCCAAATATCTCCCAAAAAACTCTTTTCTCGTCATGAACGAAACCAAAGTTCTACCCGCACGCTTTAAGGCCAAACGCGAAAACGGAGAGGAAGTGGAATTGCTTATTTTTCCGCACGCGAACGAAGTGAGCGAATTAAAAGAGTTAAAATCAACCGCCAACAAACGCCTGCGAAACGGCCAAAAGATTTTTCTCACGCAGAGGCACCTTTTGGAAGTGATCGAAGACACCGAAAAAGCATTCACATTCAAAGCGCATTTCGATCTTGCCGAATTGCCCGCGCTGCTTTTAAAGCACGGCGAAACGCCGCTGCCCCATTACATTCAAGGAAACCTTTCCGAAAAAGCGCTGCGAAAAAAATATCAAACGGTTTTTGCGAAAAATGCGGGCGCGGTGGCGGCACCCACAGCGGCGCTCCATTTCACCAATCGTGTTTTTAAAAAATTGGAAAAGGCCGGCGTTCCTCAGAGTCGTCTCACCTTGCACATTGGCCTCGGTACTTTCGCACCGGTGCTTCCAGAACATTTGGAGTCAAAAACGCTCTATGAAGAAAATTATGAAATCCGGCCCGAAGAAGTCTGGGAAATCGAACAAGCCAAGCTCGATGGTTTAAAATGCACGGCGGTGGGAACCACAACGGTTCGCACTTTGGAAAGTTTCGCACGGAACCGAAAAAACAGTGGTCAAACGAACCTTTTCATTTTCCCGCCTTTCGAATTTCAAATGGTCGACCAACTCTTGACCAATTTCCATCTACCCGAATCCTCCCTCATGATGCTGGTGGAAGCATTTTTGCAGCACAAAGGAGCGAAACGTCATCTGAAAGAGCTTTATGCATTCGCCATAAAAGAGCAATTTCGCTTTTATTCGTTTGGAGACAGCATGCTCATTGTGTAAAATGAGCCAGACTAACCCACGCTTATGTCTCTCACGCTACTAGCTCTCTTCATGGTTCCGGTTCTGTTCAAAATGGTACTGGACCCCGGTGGCATGCACCGCGTTTTAAAAGAATGGGAAGATTCTCGTGCGATCCAATTTGGAAGCGCTCTTGTGCCCATGCTTATGGCCATGCTCATTTGGAGCACGTTCGGCTTCACCTTCGCTTGGAAACTGGAAGCGCTCCTTTCTTGGATTGCACTCATCATTTTCGTGAAAGGCGTCTCGCATCTTTTTCCCGGCATCGTGCACTGGAAGATGAGCTTCATCAATGAACAACGCATTCCCGTCTTTGGATTTTTGGGACTCGTTGTGGCGTTGATTCTCGTTTACATTGACGTACAAGTTCTATGAGTAAAAACATCTTTCGCGTTTTGGCGATCATCATGATTCTGGGTCTGTTGCTTGGCAGCATGGGATCCTTCGTGTTATCCTTCGATTCCAATGAAGAAACCATCCAAGAAACAGAAAGTGAAACCCCGGCAGAAGCCAAGTAATAAAATTCTGATTACGGGCGATATGCTGATCGGCGACGTTTTAAACCGTTTGCCCGAATCGGCGGAAATCATGCAGGACTTTGGTTTGCATTGCACCAGTTGCAGCGTGAATGTTTTCGAACCGCTTAAAATTGGCGCGATGTCCCACGGAATCGAGGAAGAAGTGGTGGACCAAATGATAGAA
>MFXB01000011.1:664-14952 GCA_001787475.1 Candidatus Peregrinibacteria bacterium RIFCSPLOWO2_01_FULL_48_20 | reverse complement strand
GCGCTGGCGCGCCGTCGCGCGCCCGAAGACGGCATTTATCTTACCGAATTCGCGGCCGGCAAAGTGAAAGAATTTGCAAAGGCCGAAAACAAAGAGGGTTATGGACTCAAAATTACGGCCACGCGAAGCGGAGCGGAGCGCAATAGCGGCCGCGAGCCCTCCTACGCCATGGACTTTCAAGGAAAAGCCGGCGTCGGCGAAAAAACTTTCGACTTCCACGGGGTCTCCATTTTCCTGGACGGCGAATCCTTCAAAAACTTGGCCGGCGCCGAAATCGACTTCCTCGAAACCGCCTACGGCAGCGGCTTCAAAATCACCAATCCCAATTTTCTCGCCATCAAAAAATCCTGTGCCTGCGGCAGCGGTGACTCATGTGGCTGCGGAGGGGAATCCTGTACATGCCACTAGTGACTTTCTGTGGAAGAAGACCCTTTCTTGACCGCTTTAATCAAGCCGTGAATATCTTTTATTGTTTCCTCATTTTTCTTTTTCTTTTCTTGAGCCGGCATCACCGCCGCTTCAATCGCTTCTTGAGAAATGCCAAGAACCTTAGCTTCTTCGATGGCACGCTCTAAGGCCTTGGGAAAGGCTTTTCTTGAAAGAGCTCCCGCTTGAAGAAAGTGATCGACCACGGTTTTAATAATGGGAATATGACAAACAATTCCGAGAGACGCGTCTAAAGCTTGAAAACCATAAATTCGCAAGTAATCTTTAAATTCAATCCCCGCTCGAAGCCCGTGAATCGTATAATAGGCCGAAGAAACGGCTGAAATAAGAACATCTGCGGCACCGGCACTAAAATGCCCTAAAGTGCTCAAAACCGCTTCAGCCCCGGACTTCTCAAATAAACGGACAAAACGATCTGTACTCATGTCGGCGTCGGAAGCTTGTTCAAGCCTTTTAATTATGCCGTGCGCTTTTTCCCCGGGAATAATTTGTCCAACCTCCATAAAGTTGGCAACGGAAGGTTTCACGTCATTCGGATGCAAAGGACCGATATCTTCCAACAACTCCGATTGCAAAGTGAAGCCTTGTCGGCCTTCCTCGGTTCTATAAAATTCGGGATCAATAACCGGTGCCTGTCCGCGAACACGTTCCCAAAATCCTCGTTGCGCTTCTTGAAGGGAAGGGAGATCGTAACCCTCCAACTCTTTTCCTGCTTCAACTTGCAAAGGGGCGGGAAGCCGGTCAAATTCCTGACCTGTCGGGGATGAAAAACTCATGGAATAGGGTTAATCGTATTACAGAATAATAAACTGAAATGTAATCTATGTCAAGCCCTCCGACTTTGCAAAATTTTATGCCACACAAAGAATCCGGTTTTTAGCAATAGCGGCGGGGAAATACAAGTGGTGGTGGAGTCAAACGATTATGAAAGACTTCACTTTGACGGTTCCAAAAAACTTCGATATCTTGGGGTACACCAGGCATAGAGACCCTATATCTTGTGTCTGACAAGCTTTTCCCCTACCACTCACCCACTCACCGAAGGTGAGCTACCACTCCGCGAAGCGGAGCTACAGAAAGGCCATCCCGCTCTAGCGGGATTCCTTATCACTTATTTTCCCCCCACGCTATATGGCTCAATCCATTACTCTGCCGGAGCCGGTGGCTACTGCTGCGTCAGCAGCAGGCTCCTCCGTTCCCCATGCACCTCGTTCGATGAAAACGAAAACTGCACCCAAAGCGCTTTCCATTAAAAGACGCTTCACCCAAGCAGGTTTGGACGCTTATGAACTTTTGGATTTTGAGATGCGCGAATCACGCATCACGGAGCCGGATGGAACGGTGGTTTTTGAAATGCAAAATGTGGAAGTGCCAAAAACATGGTCTCAACTCGCCACGGACATCATCGCTCAAAAATATTTTAGAAAACGTGGAGTCGGAAGTGGCGGAGAGACGAGCGCCAAACAAGTGGTGCATCGCGTGGCGAACACTATCCGCGACTTTGGAGAAAAACACGGCTACTTCGCCAGCCGCGAAGATGCCGACGCGTTCGAACAAGAATTGAAATTCCTGTGCATCACGCAACGCGGCGCTTTCAATTCGCCGGTGTGGTTCAACTGCGGACTTTATCATGAATACGGCGTCACCGGAGACCGTGGCAATTACGCCTGGGATTTTGACAAAGCGGCCGTGGTGGAAATCGACAATGCCTACGCCCGCCCTCAATGCAGCGCTTGCTTTATTCAAAAAGTGGATGATTCTCTCATGGGGATTTTTGACCTCGCCAAAAACGAAGCCAAGCTCTTTAAATATGGAAGCGGAACCGGATCAAACTTTTCCAATATTCGTTCGCGCTATGAAAATCTTTCCGGCGGAGGTATTTCATCCGGTCTCATGTCCTTCCTTGAAGTGCTAGACCGCGGAGCCGGAGCCATCAAGTCCGGAGGAACCACGCGTCGCGCCGCCAAAATGGTGGTGCTCAACATCGACCATCCGGAAATTAAAGATTTCATAAATTGGAAAGTGGAATCCGAGAAAAAAGCCAAGGCGCTCATTGACGCCGGCTACGAAGGCGACTGGCGCGGAGAAGCGTACCACACGGTTTCCGGACAAAACTCCAACAACTCCGTGCGCATCATGGACGAATTCATGAAGGCCGTGGAAAACGGTGAAAAATTCTGGACGCGTTTCCGCACCACCGGAGAAAAATTTGAAGAACATGATGCCGGTGAACTTTTCGATGAAATTTGTCGCGCGGCTTGGAGTTGTGCCGACCCCGGACTGCAATTCGACACCACCATCAACGATTGGCACACCAGCCCGAACACCGGACGCATCAACGGCTCCAACCCTTGCAGCGAATACATGTTCCTGGATGACACCGCCTGCAACCTTGCTTCTCTCAATCTTGTAAAATTCCTCAATGACGACGGCAGTTTCGACATTGAAGCGTACCGCCATGCCGTGGAAATTTTCTTCATCGCCCAAGAAATTTTGGTGGATCTTTCTTCCTACCCCACCGAACAAATCGCAAAAAACAGTCACGACTTCCGCCCGCTCGGACTCGGCTACGCCAACCTCGGCACGCTGCTTATGATGATGGGAATTCCTTACGACAGTGACGAAGGTCGCAGCATCGCGGCCGCTCTCACCGCCATTTTGCACTGCCACGCGTTCGCGGTTTCCGCCGAAATGTCCAAAGCCGTGGAACCCTTCGCGGGCTACGAAAAAAACAAAGAACCCATGCTCCGCGTGATGCACAAACATCAAAAAGCAGCCTACGCCATTGATCCAGAACTGGCCAGCGCCGCTCTCTACAAAGCGGCCTGTGAAGATGCAGACCTCATGGTGGAACTCGGTAAAAAATACGGCTACCGCAACGCGCAAGCCACGGTGCTTGCGCCCACCGGAACCATCGGTCTGCTCATGGACTGTGACACCACCGGCGTGGAACCGGAATTCGCGCTCATGAAATGGAAAAAATTGGCCGGCGGCGGATACTTCAAAATCATCAATAAATCCATCCCGCTCGTGCTTGAACGTCTTGGCTACGGCGCGGAACAAATCGATGAAGTCATTGCCTATGTGATGGGCCACTCGGCGCAGCCGAGCCTTAAAAAAGACAGCGAAGGCGCTCAAACTTTGGAAGGCGCACCCCACCTTAAGCCCGAACATCTCGCCATTTTCGACTGTGCCAACAAGTGTGGCTTGGGCTCGCGCTACATCGCTCCCTCCGGCCACGTAAAAATGATGGCCGCCGTGCAACCTTTTATGTCCGGTGCCATTTCCAAAACCGTGAATCTTCCCAATGAAGCCACCGTCAAAGACATCCGCGACATTTACATGGAATCGTGGAAACTCGGCCTCAAAGCCATCGCCCTCTACCGCGACGGCAGCAAACATTCCCAACCGCTTTCCAACAAAAAAGATAAGGCTACCTCCGCATCCGCCCCCGTTCTCCCAGAAGGAGTCATTTTGCGCGGCAATAAAATCCACATGCCCACAAAACGAAACGGCGTCACCGTGGAAGCCTCCATCGCCGGACAAAAAATGTACCTCCGCACCGGAGAATACGAAGATGGCCAACTCGGCGAAATCTTCGTCGATACTTTTAAAGAAGGTGCTTCCTACAGGAGTCTGCTCAACTGTTTCGCCATTGCCGTTTCCATCGGTCTGCAATACGGAGTGCCCTTGGAAAAATACGTGGACACCTTCACCTTCACGCGCTTTGAACCCAGCGGATTCACCACTCACCCCAACATTCGAACCTGTACTTCCGTCGTGGACTTTGTTTTCCGAGTACTCGGCATGGAATACCTCGGCCGCACCGATTTCGTTCATGTGGAACCAAAAACCACTCAACTTCAAGAAAACACCGCCAAAGGAAAAATCACCGAAGCCATCTTGGGCGAATACGCGGAGCGAGCCCAAGAGGCGAGCGTAGCGGCTGCCCCCGGCGAAATCGCAACCGAAACCGCCTCCTCTTTGGACAAGCAACTCAAAAGCATGATGGGCGACGCTCCCCTTTGCACCACCTGCGGCCACGTCACCGTCCGCAACGCCACCTGTTACAAATGTCTGAACTGCGGGAACAGCATGGGCTGCTCGTAGTCCCGGGCGAAGCCCGGTCAGACGCGAAGCGAAAACAGGCCGCCGACTTCTGCCGTAGCATCATCATCACTCCTTCCCCCAGAGACCTTCCCCTCCACGGCAGGTCTCTTTTAGCATCTCAGTATCTCTTGACTCCGAACCTGAACTCCCCTACAATCCGCCGAGCATGGTTAATAAACACAGTCTCAAACACGGCATGACAACGGCGAATGGAACTCGTCCGAAGTCGAAAGATTGGAAACGACGCAATAAGGATAACGCTCGCGTCAGGTCTACTGCGCGCCAAGCGGCGATGCGAACCGCGCTGAAGGCGGGCAACTAGCGCTCGGCGTAGCCGAGGTTTATAAATAAAAACGCGCCTCCAATGGGTCTCTTCTCGTTTTTTAAGCGAAAACGTCGGACGTACCAAGCGAGCTACACCAGTTATAAGAGCACGCGATTTTCTCGGAAGAAACCTTTTGTTCCAAAAGTGATCCCGGTTGCCACGGATCGCACAAGCCGCCGCCGATCGGAAAAAGCCGGACGTTTTTTTGCCTACTTTAAGCTCTTTTTGATTTTTTTTGGAATCGGTGCCGCCCTTTACGGGCTCTTTTTCACTTCTCTTTTTGAGATTCAAAACATTGATGTGAACGGGGAAGCGGACACCTTGGACGAGCAAACCGCCGTCAGTACTTATCTTCAGGAATTTTTGGGCGACAATTTACTCACCTTCAGTCCGATGAAACACGAAAAAACGCTTTTGGAACAGTACGGCTACCTCAAAACTTTGGACATCGATCGCAATTTCTTCCATACGGTGCGGGCCACGCTGGAAACCTATCCACCCATTGCAAACGTCCGCATTGAATTTGAAGACGGCAGCACCCAGTTTTACACAATCAACGAATTGGGCCTTGTCGCCGGCACGGGAACCACTCTGGAAAGTCTGCCATTGATTGTGATGGACGTCACCGGAACCGAGATGGATTTGAGCGTAACAACCACAGAAGTCAACAAAGAGCTCATCGAGCAAGACACCCTGATCCTGCTCTTGGAAACGGCCAAAGATTTTGAAGGAAAGTTCGACCTGCAAATCCTGGAGATTCGCTACCTTAAACGAGCGCGGGAACTCCATCTTCTCACCGAACGAAACTTCGCCGTTTGGATTGACCTCACTCAAGACCTCCCCATTCAACTCGCCAAACTCAAAAAAGCCCTGGCCGAACTCAATATTTACGAAGCGAACTTGGAATACATCGACCTTCGAATTTCTGGACAAAACGGTGAAAAAGTAATATACAAACTGCGTACGGAAAGTGAATAAAAACCTAACCAAATAAAATATGTCGGAAAATCTCAGCAAAATCCTTCGCATGATTGAAGCCGCGGAGGCTTCCCTAAAGTCCGCCAGGGACTTGCTTTCGGAAATCGACCCAACGGCCACGTCACGCATCACTTCTCATGTGCGCTCGGGCGACGCTAAAGCTTACGATCAAGGAGAAACCCAAATCGTGGAAGGCAATTTCGACGGACAAAACATGATAGGGCCGCACGAAAAAATTTTCCCCGTCCCCGCCAACTATGCCAGCAAATCGAAACTGGTGGAGGGCGACAGGCTTAAACTCACCATCATGCCTAACGGCAGTTTTGTGTACAAACAAATTTCTCCCGTGGAACGCGAGTTTGTGAAAGGCACGCTCGTGAAAGAAGACGGCCAATTCCGTGTGATGGCCGGCGGCAAATCCTTCCGCGTCCTACTCGCCTCCGTAACCTACTACAAAGGAGAAGTGGGCGATGAAGTAACCCTCCTCACTCCCAAAGATCGCGAATCCATGTGGGGCACCATTGAAGCGGTTATCCCGCAAGTGGGAAGCTCCGCCGCGGTGAATGATGAAGATGTGTTTTAGGGGTCTTGCGTTTAGTCCGAATTTAGCCTAATCTTTTGGCTATGGAAAACAGCGAAGTTAGCGTTATTGAAGCCCTCAATCAACTTCAGTCGTGGTTGA
The DNA here is from genome assembly GCA_001787475.1 of Candidatus Peregrinibacteria bacterium RIFCSPLOWO2_01_FULL_48_20. GTDB lineage: Bacteria > Patescibacteriota > Gracilibacteria > UBA1369 > 2-02-FULL-48-14 > 2-02-FULL-48-14. The sequence continues at coordinate 8,410 of MFXB01000011.1, read as the reverse complement.
ACGCCGGTGAGTACGACAAGGTGGTGCAGGGCGCTCAGGAAGTGCTTGGCCTCGAACCCGGAAATCAACGGGCGCTTTCGCTGCTCAAACAAGCGGAAGAAAAACGGCATCCGGAGCCCGCCCTTCCCTACGACCCCCTCACTGAATTGCAGGTTGAACACGCGGAGTACGCGAAGCCGGAGGCGGAGCGCACTACAAATGAGCATGAGGCGCAAAGCGAAAAACGAAAACTTTTTTTGGCCATGCTTGTCCCTGCCATTGTGGTGGTAATTGTGGGCGGATCGGTGATTTGGTGGCTTGCCAACCGAGAACGAGAAGACACTATCGCAAACAAGCTCACCGGCAATCTTCCGGAAGATCTAACGTATCTTGAAGGAAACGAACAACGCCTCGATGAACTCACCACGATTGCGGAAACCGTGGAAGCTTACAAAGTGATGAATGGCGCTTACCCTTCCGTGAGCCAACTCGACTCGGCCTTGGTGGACAGCGCTTACTTTGAAGAAGTGCCTTCCGATCCTCGCCAAGGCGAAATCGACAAAACCGGCAAACCCTTCGGCTATATTTACGCGGTTTACAACGGAATCGGCGGCGAAAATTCCGTCTACGTGCTTTCCGCGCTTTTTGAGGACAGCAAAGGATTCGGCTACGCGTGGAGTAAAGGCGCGCCCATTAAAAACTATCCGGATTTTCGAAATTATGAAGAAGAAAACATCACCTTCATCACGCCGGACACGCCGGAGCGAAGCGAAGGCGCATTAAAAGAAGAGGAAGATACCGCGGTTGAACTCCAAGAAGAACCGAGCGGTCCCAAAGTGAACCCCGAGTATCAAAAATGAGTTTTTCGTGGACGGGCGCAAAGCGCCCCATTCTCGCACTGGCTCCCATGGCGGGCTACACTGATACGGCGTACCGGCAGCTTATTAAAGGAATCGAGCCGCGCGTGATTTGTTTTACCGAATTCACCAGCGCCGACGGCATCGTTTACGACAGTAAAATGACCTTAAAACAGCTCGATTTCAACCCTGAAGAAGAGAAGCCTTTGGTCGCACAAATTTTCGGGAAAAAGGCCGCGCATTTTGCGGAAGCGGCAAAACGTATCGAACAAATGGGCATCGACGCCATCGACATCAACATGGGCTGCCCCGCCAAAAAAGTGGTATCCAGCGATCACGGCAGTGCTCTTCTCAAGAACCCCTGTCACGCCCTGACTTTGGTGGAAGCGTGCGCAAAGGCCACTCGCCTTCCGGTCTCGGTAAAAACCCGCATTGGCTCGGACAAACTCGACCTCCCTTGGTTTATTCAATTCTGTAAAGATTTGGAAAACGCCGGAGTTTCGCTTCTCACCATTCATGGCCGAACGGCGAAGCAAATGTATACAGGCCAATCGGATTGGGAACCCATTTACGAAGTGAAACGAAATCTGAAAATTCCCGTCCTTGGAAACGGAGACATTCGTAGCGCGGAAGATGCCGTGAAAAAACTCGGCAACCTCGATGGCGTGATGGTGGGCCGCGGCACGATGGGAAATCCCTGGCTCATGGCGGAAATCGCCGCGGCTTTCTACGGTGGCACCTACATCCCACCCAAAACTTTTGCGGAAAAATTGCCCGCTTACTTACGCCACGCCGAACTCTGCGTGCAGTCCAAAGGCGAAGACCGCGGCATGAAAGAAATGCGCAAACACTTTGTGCAACTCATCCGCGGCTTCGACGGTGCCAGCGAATACCGTGCAAAGGTCGTCCAAATTTCCACCCTCGAAGAAGCCCGCCGCACCCTTTATGAAATTTTGGCGCACATAGAACAAACAAAAGCCCACCTACCCGCCCCTCCTCACATTCACGAGCTCGTCGATCAGTGACGCGGCTCCTCTCTTGATTGAATTCCCCCGCTGGCGGGGGTTTCTAACCTGAAGTTTTGTACAAATGCTTCCGTGGCAGCCCTCGACAAAACCCGCAAAAAACCCTCTCCTCCCACCTGTTGTCACCTTTCCAACAACAGGTTTTTGCAGATCAAAAGCCACCGAGTTAATGACACGTTGAAAAAATCACTTTATAGTGAAGATCTCTTAAAAAAATAATGTACGAACTCCGCCTCTGTGAAACGCGTGAATATTCACCACGACTCTTGGAACACTGGCTGCACACCATTCAAAAAAAATCGGCCCGCTTTCTTATTCGCCAAGCTGCCGATCAAAAAGTTCACTTTTTCTGCAGCGATGACCTCACCGATCTGCTCACCGGCTCTTCTTGCCACGAAAGCACCTCCCACGAAACCGCCACCGCCACCGCCACCGACTCACACCTGATTTACACCCTCCGCCAAAACAAAGGTCCGCTTTTACCGATCAAGCGCTATACGCAATTTGAAGATCGAACGCAAAAAACGCACATCAGCCCGCTTGAACATTACCTTCCCTTGCTCGCAAAAACCTCAAATGCCACCATTGCCCTCACTTGGTCACCGCTTCCAGAAAGAAAACGGAAACGCGCGCTCAAAAAAGCGAAGCAACTGCATTTTGAACCTGAAAGGATCTTTGATCAGTGGGAAAGTCGCGGGTGGTTTTCGCTCAACTTCCGTCGATTTCTGGGCCCTTGCATTCGCCGCTGCCTCCCGCCCAAAAGCTTGAAAGAAACTCAGGAACAAATGGAATCGCTGCACGAACGGGAGGATCCGCGCCGCGCCGTACTCGACAAGCTGTCTCGTCCTCTCTTCCAAGTGCGCGTCACCCTTTCACATCCTTTTAAAGAATTTTGGGACGGTTTTACCCTGCCCTATCTTGGCGGGCTCACTCCCTGCCGCTTGAAACGCAAAGCGAAGCCCATCATCCTAAGTGCCGAGGAGCTCGCCAGCCTTCTCTCACTGCCGCACGCAAAAACAAACGCCGCTCACCTCCAAACCGAGCCAACCGCTTACCTTCCGCCTCCAGCCGACGCCCCCATGAACGAAGAAGACCGCAAACGTCACCTCTATCTCGTGGGAAAAACCGGCATGGGAAAATCCACCGCGCTTCTAAAACTCTTCACTCAAGATGTGGACTCCAATCGCGCCATTGTCCTCCTGGACCCACACGGCGATCTGATTGAAGACGCCCTAAAAGTTCTCCCCGCCACCGCGCAGCCCATCCTTCTCGACCCCGGCACCGCCGCTTACCCCCTGGCCTTGAACCCCGTGGAATGCCTGCCCGGCGAGAACCCCAATCTGAAAACCTCCGCTCTTGTCGAAATGTTCGAAGCGCTTTCCAAAGGAAGTTGGGGACCTCGCCTGGAATACATCCTAAGAAACACGCTGCTGCTTCTCACGTTGGCTCCCAACACCACTCTCCTTGATCTCCCTCAAGTCCTAACCGGTCCAAAAACCTGCCGTGAACTCCTTCAGCGCGTAAACGACCTCGAGCTTCATCGATTTTTTGAGGAGGAATTTTTCGCACAGGATGAACGCACCCGCCAAGAACACATCGCGCCGATTCTCAATAAAGTCGGCCCACTACTCACCACTCCCCTGCTCCGAAACATTTTCGGCCAGCCCCGTGGAAAATTTCAGTTCGATCGCGCTTTCGCGGACAAACAAATCGTGCTCATCAATCTGTCGAAAGGAAAATTGGGCGAAGATGCCAGCCGCCTTCTGGGAATGATTTTTATTTCCATGATCCAAAGCACGCTCCTTCGCCGAGCGGACACCCCCTCCGCGGAAAGGGAAATCGTCTGTGTTTATCTGGATGAGTTTCAAAATTTCAGCACGAAAACTTTGCTTAGCATGCTCGCCGAATCTCGTAAGTACGGCCTCGCCCTCACGCTCGCCAACCAATATCTCACTCAAGTTGCGCCGGAAATTCAAGATGCGGTTTTAGGGAACGCGGGCTCGCTGCTCGCCTTTCGCACCAGTTACGCCGATGCTCAAATCTTGGCACCCTCTCTCGGCCTTCTCGAGGAAGATCTCACCGGACTCGCCCCTTTTCAGGCTTACGCCAAGCTGCTTCACGAGCAAACGCCCCTCCCTCTTTTCCGCATGGCTATAGAAAAACCCACCTTCCGCGAGTGCCCAAACTTGGAAAATCTCAAAAAATGTTCTTTTGAGCGCTTTGGCCGCAGCATTAACCTGGTTGAAGAAAAGATCGCTGAGAGGTATAATAAAAGGTGTAAATCCACTCCATGAAAAAAATCTTCGCCACCTTGGCTCTTATGCTGGGCATCTCCGGCTTGTTGGTACCTGCCGCACTGGCCACCGACTACGGCACTTTTGAAATCTCTGAAATTTTAAACGTGACCGATGAAACCGATGACAACGTCGATGTTTCCACCGGCTTTTGGGACAGCATACAAGAAGATGCCGAACAAAAAGGAACCTCCAGAGCGGGAGCCGTGATTCTTCGAGCCATCAATATTCTAACGCTTCTCGTGGGAACTTTTGCTTTTGTGGTGATTATGTACGGCGGCTTCATGCTCGTTACCGCCAACGGAGAAGAAAGTAAAATCGAGCGTGGAAAAGGCATTCTCCTGCAAGCCATTCTGGGACTTTTCCTGGCCTTCCTCGCCTACTTTATCGTAAGCTTCGTACAATCTTTCTTCTATTGATGCAAAAATTTTACCTCCTCATTCTCGTCGCCTACTTGAGCGCCTTCGGCTCTCCATTTGTGGCGAGCGCGGCGGAAACCCTGTTTCAATGTGCATTGGACTATGGCAAATATGAAGGTACGAGCGAGGATGAAATAAAAGCGGAAGAAAAAGTATTCGCCGAAATGGAAGAAGAATTTAATGCAGGAATAGCCGCAAGTTTTGCTGCGAAAAATTGTGGCGAACCGAACGAGTATACCGGACTGCTTGAAAAAGGAGATTGTACGAAAGGCGGCTCGGTAATCACGGAAATCACGGAGGTCATTGCACCCAATGTCGAAATAAAAGGCGATGACGAAACAGTGGACAGTAGAATTATTACCGTTTACGCGGGAACCTGTTGCATGTCTTCCAAAGAAGTGGGAACCAACACTGTATGCCCCGACCAAACCACCGTTTACGCAAAAACATTGGCGGAATGTAAAACCGCTGTGGGTACAGCCCTGGGCACCGGAACGGACACAGCCACCTGTTCCCGTCGTCAATGGGTGATTTCGGATTCCGGGCTCGGAATTGTGAAAGTAGTCGTGAAACAAATTTTCACATGGGGAGCGCTGACGGTTGGAAGCATAGCGGTCATGACCATCGTTTTGAATGGAGTACGCATCCAAATGTCGGGAGTGAGCGGAGACATCACCGAAGCCAAAAATAAAATCTTCCAAGCTATTGCGGGTATTGTGCTGCTCTTCCTTTCCGGACTGATTTTGTACACCATTAATCCCGGATTCTTCACATGATTAAAAAATGCCTCATTTTCATGCTTGGATTGATGCTCGGTTTGAGTCTCTTCGGCGGACTTCTCTCCTTCGTCCCTCCGGTGCAAGCGGACGACGAAAAGGAGGTGGTGAATCCCGTGGTGCAACCCACCATTCCCGTCCCGGACTTTCTGCCCGCTCCCGACGTGGGAAGCACCGGCGGAGAAACACAAAATTTCATCTTGAACGAGACCATCCCCAGAGCGATCAACATTGGAATCGGGATCCTTTCCATTACGGCTTTCATTGGAATTTTGATTTCAGCCATTCAAATGCTCACCGCCTATGGAAATGATGAAAAACTGAATCGCGCGAAAACCAATCTGCGCTACTCTCTCATCGGACTTGTACTTGTGATGCTTTCCTACGCCATCGTATCGATTGTGGTTTCCATCGCCCTCCCGAACGAAGAAGACGCTGAAAGTTGGCTGATCCCAAGCGCCTATGCCGTGGACGATGAAGACGTTGAAATTCTTTTGCCGAACCAACAAAAACTCATTGAAGAACAGGATGACCAAGGCCGCGTTTCGCTTCCGGGCGGAGACTTTCTGGGAGAAGTGGTGCCGGCCATTATCACAAACCTTATGTACGTGGTCGCCTTTTTGATTTTTATCGCATTCATGTACGGAGGCGTTCTGCTGGTGATCGGACGCGGTCAAGAAGAATCCCTCACAAAAGCAAAAAACATTATGATTTATGCGGCCATCGCGCTCGCCCTCGTTTCACTCGGCTTCGCGCTGGTTTACGGAATCACGACCCTCAACCTCACGGAAGACGAGGAAAGCCCTTCCGACGATGTATTTGTTGACACCGAAGAACGCAATGAATAAAAAACTTTTGACCACCATGCTGGCAACCGTAGCGTTTTTCTTGTTTATTGACGGCGCTTCGGCGGTCATCCAACTCAACGAAGGCATGAGGCCGGAGAACCTTCCCACTTTCGACGTTTCCGAAGCGACGCAGGACAGCAGTCCCGAAACGGCCGGCACCAACACGCTCATCTTTTTTATTGGAAATTTGGTGAGCCAATTTTTACTCTTCGCGGGTGCCATCACCATTATTTTCATGATTGTAGCCGGAGCCAACTACATCTTTGCTTTCGGGAAGGACCAGCTCATTGAAAAAGGGAAAAAAGGAATGGTTTGGTCACTGGTTGGACTTATCATCATTATGTTGTCTTACGCCATCGTTCAAGGTGCAATTCAGATTATTTTACAAGTGGACGAGAGCGCGAACTGAGGGTAGAATCTCCACATCGCCTTTATATCTAACATTTTTTCATGTCTAAAGCCCTCACGCTGTCTTTGCTCCTTTCGATGATTGTTCTAAGTTCTTGCGGCGGAAGCGCGGGAGGCAACATTTCAGAAAATGCCGGTAAGGCCATGGCGGAGACCGCTTGTTTGCTTTTTGACGAAGAAGTCAGTTTGGGAGACATGCCAAGTTTAACGGAGGACATTATGGCGGAATACGGCTTTGAAAACGCCGAAGCCATCGACACCTACCTTGCCAATGTTCGCGGAACCGAGGAAATCAACCTCGTTTCCGAAGCCGCCCGCACCCACTTGGAAACGACCTGTGGCGATGCTTTGGAAGCCAGCGGCGTCAGTGCCGCCGACCTAGCGGAAGCCATGGTCAGCGAAAGCTAAGCAAACTCTGAAATTCCCTAATTTTTCGGCGGGAAAAGTACCTCTCCTTCCACCACTTTTTCACCACCAACCATCTTTAAAATTTTCTCTGCCGTTTCAGGAATGATGGGTTGAAGCATTTCTCCAATCGCTTTGCATAAAGTCAGTAAATTGGCTAAAACCACTGCCAAACGTACTCGATCCGCCTTGGCCAATTCCCAAGGCTTTTGATCATCAACATATTTATTGGCGGCACGCGCGAGTCCCACCATGGATTCCACGGCTCCTTTGAGATCAAAATTCTTAAAGCCTTTGTGATACTTTTCCCAAGCCGGTTTTAAGGACGCACCCACTTCATTTTCCTGCGGTTTCAAATCTCCATCAAAATTCTTCACGATTAAAGTCACACTGCGGCGCAATAAGTTTCCGATCGTATTTTGAAGTTCATCGCGATACAAAACCGCAAACCGCTCCTTCGAAAAATCTCCGTCCTCATCACTGGGTACTTCACGCAAAAGATAATAGCGCACGGGGTCCACGCCCCACTCGTCCAAAAGTGCGATTGGATCCACCACATTGCCGAGAGATTTACTCATTTTTTGGCCTTCACTCGTGAGGAAGCCGTGTACATAAACGGCTTTGGGCAGAGGAAGACCGGCCGCCATGAGCATGCCAATCCAAATGCCGCAATGAAAACGGATAATGTCTTTCCCAATGAGATGCACATCGGCGGGCCAAAGTGTTTTAAACTGC
>MFXB01000011.1:0-582 GCA_001787475.1 Candidatus Peregrinibacteria bacterium RIFCSPLOWO2_01_FULL_48_20 | reverse complement strand
CGGGTACTTCAATTCCCCACGCCAAGGTTTTTTTCGGTCGCGAAAAACTCACGTCCTGCAGACCGTCTTCAAGCAGCGACAAAAATTCATTTCGACGGGCCTCCGGCAAAATCGTAAGTTCTCCCGACTCCACTTTTTCTTTGATCGCCTCCGAATATTCGGACAGTTTAAAGAACATGTTTTTCTCCTTCAAAACGTCCGGCACGCGCTTGTGAACGGGACATTGTCCTTCCGCCAAATCTTTATCCAGAATGAAGGCTTCACAGCCCGTGCAGTATTTCCCTTCATATTCTTTTTCATAAAATTTTCCGGCCTCTTCAAGCACTCGCCACATTTTCTGCGCAGCGCGCACATGCAAATCACTGGTCGTGCGAATAAAATCATCGTTCGCCGCATTCACACGTTTGTGAAACTCCAAAAAAAGCGCACTGTTTTGATCGGCCAAGGCTTCGGGCGTCACTCCCTTTTCCTTCGCCACTTGCTGAATTTTTGATCCATGCTCGTCCGTGCCCACCAAAAAAAACACCTCATCGCCGATCATTCGATGGTACCTCGCGAGCGCATCGCCTTGCACCGCCTCGA
>MFXB01000010.1 GCA_001787475.1 Candidatus Peregrinibacteria bacterium RIFCSPLOWO2_01_FULL_48_20 | reverse complement strand
AACAACGATGAAATGCGTCTCGGGGGAGGCTTCATCGGAAGTTTGGCGCTGGTGGAAATCAATGACGGACGTCTGACGAACCTCGACTTTCATGATGTCTACGATTTTGACGGTCGCTACTTCACGCATCAAGACGTGCCCGTTCACGAACTCCGCACGCTCACGAGCGAATGGCGACTGCGCGACAGCAACATCTCCGCCGACTTTCCCACGTCCGCCGAAAAGGCGATGTGGTTTTTGGAAGCCGAAGGCGGCCCCGGCGTGGATGGCGTCATTGCGGTGAACCTTTCCGCCGCACAAGCCTTTTTGGAAAATACCGGACCGCTCACCTTGCCTTCGCTCAAAAAACAAATCACCGCAGAAACATTCCCGGCCGTAATCAGCACTTTGGTGGAAGCCAAGGTCAACAAAGAAAGCCCCAAAGCCGTTTTGGGCGAACTCCTTTTCGCCTTCACCAATGCCCTCACTCAAAAAAACTTAAAAACGCAATTGGCCCTAACCGCACTCAGCGAAGGCCATAAAAAACAAATCCTTCTTTATCATAAAGATCCCACGGTGGAGGAGCTCATCAACTCCATCGGTATGAGCGGCAAACTTCCGGCACTGAGCGAATTGGAAAACGATTTTTTCATGCCGCTTTTCACGAACCGCGGCGCCAACAAAACCGACCGCTACATGGAAACCGATCTTCAGCACGACACGCAAATTTTTGAAGACGGCAGCATGATCTCCTCTGTCACCGTCACGCGCACCCACACCTTCACCGATTCCACTTTGAATTGGCTCAAAACCACTTTGGCCTCTTACGGCTTCACCGCTTGGAACGCCGGTCTTGAACAAGTACTCGGCAACGACATCAACCACACCGGCATCCGTCTTTATGTTCCCCAAGACGCTCACATCCTCGCAACCGAAGGTATTTTGCGCGATGAAATTCAATTTTATTACGATCCGCTTGAAGACCTTTCTTATTATTTTGTCGACCAAACCCTCGCGCCCGGTCAAAGCGAAACCTTCACCATTCATTTTGCTTTGCCTTGGAATTTCCACGGCAATTTTGAAGAATACGAATTCGACTTTTTCAAACAACCCGGCCTTAAAGCCGTGACTTTCGAAAAGACCGTCAACGCCCCCGGCGACATGCTCCTTTCCGGCTATCCGCTCTCCACAAACACAGTTGAAGGCATGGACTACGTTCTTTCCGGTCCCTTAAATCAAGACACGCACGTTACGCTTTTGTACCGCTAGAAATTCCTTCTCTTAAACCGACTTTCCAAATCTGTAAAACTGAAGGAAATGATGGAAGGGCGGCCATGGGGACAGTGATCGGCGTTGGGTGTTTTTTCCATATCATGAATGAGTGCCTCCATCTCCGGCATCGTGAGAGCGTCGCCGAATTTAATGGCTCCGCGGCAAGCGGTCATGGTCAGCAAACTTTCACGTAAATTTTTCACCGCGCTCCGTTTCCACTCATCGGACAAATCGGACACCAGTTCACGAACCATCCGTTCGGGCTCTTTTTTTTCAAGGCCGATAGGCACGGCGCGAAGCAAATACATCGTTCCGCCAAAAGGCTGCAAATCGTAGCCGAAAGCGATAAAATCCTCCGAATAGTCGGCGACTAGACGAGCGCCTTCCACGCCCAAATCGATTTCCAAAGACGTGAGCAAGAGCTGCTGCGTCGTTTCTTTCTTCTCCGAAGCCTCCATGAGGCGGGCATAACGCACACGTTCGTGAGCCGCATGTTGATCGATCAAAAACAAGCCTTCCTCACTTTCCGCGACAATGTAAGAGTTGGCGATTTGAGCGAGTGGGCGAAGAGCTAATCTCTTGATCTGAGCTGGAGCAAAACTTCTTTCCGGTAGAATTTCACGAGTAAACAGTTCATTCGTTGTTGAAGCAGCAGTTGGGAAAGCCGGAGTCGTTTCGGGAATCACATTTTTCAAAACCGGACTAAACATACTGTTTCCCAGCGCATGCTGCGCGGCGCCGAAAACCGCGCGATACATTTCTTGCGAGTTCACGAACTTCACTTGCCACTTGCGCGGATGCACATTGGTGTCCACCAAAGCGGGATCCAGCTCGATGTCCAAAAGAAACCACGGGAATTTTTCGTGCATCAAAAGAGAGTGAAACGCTTCTTTCACGGCATGGGAAAGCAAACGATCCTCCACGGCTCGACCGTTCACAAACAAAAATTGATACTTTTTTCCGCTGCGCGCGAGCTCGGGCTTTCCAACAAAACCGGACACCATCAAATTGGACTGCTCATACGTCAGTGGAAGAAGTGCGTCCGCAACCGCGCCGCCAAACAAAGTACGCACGCGTTCTTTAAGATTTTGTTTGGGCGGCAAATCAAAAATTTTCTCATTATCGCGCATGAGCCGAAACCCAACGGCGGGATGCGAAAGCGCCATCAAAATAAGCAAATCAAAAATGTGCCCGTATTCCGTCCGCTCCGTTTTCATGTATTTTTTTCGTGCCGGCGTGTGGGAAAAAAGTCCGAGCACCAGCACTTCGGTACCACTGTCACACCCGCAAGGCTCCACCGTTAAATTTTTTCCACCATCCATCGTAGCGCAAGTTCCAACGCGATCCTCCGCTTGCCGCGTCTTCAAAGTTACCCGCGCAATGCTACCGATGCTTGCCAAGGCTTCACCACGAAATCCCAAAGTTCGAATTTGAAACAAATCGTCCAAAGTTCCAATTTTGCTGGTCGCGTGCCTTGCAAAAGCCAGCGCCGCATCCTCCGCGCTCATCCCGACGCCGTCATCCACCACGCGAATTTTTTCCAAACCGCCTTGCTCCACTTCCACCGAAATTTGCGTCGCGCCCGCGTCAATGCTGTTCTCCACGAGCTCCTTCACCGCGGAAGCCGGACGTTCAATCACTTCGCCCGCGGCAATTTGACTGATAAGTTCGTCGGACAGAAGATGGATGCGATTCATGGGCTCAGTATAGCGCCCTCACCCCCCTTGACCCAAGCGCCGATTTATGCGAGACTTCACAAGATGAGTAAAGTCAATATGGAGGCCAAAAAAGAGCGCCATAAAAAGCTCTTCGAAGGTCACTATCAAACTTTCCCCGGACAGATCTGGTTCTATACAAAGCGTGGCTTTGGAAAAATCTTGTTTTTTCTCATTCCGTCCGGAAGGAGACTTTCCCAGTTCATGCATCCTCTCGATGGAGTTCCAGCCCCCAAACGCCTCTACACGCAGGTGGCTTTGTTCAGCGTAGCCATGCTGCTCCTCAACTCGGTCAATATCACGAGCGCTCAAGGAGGAGGGGAAGGCTACGGAAACGAGTACCTTGCACTGGAAACCGGCGAAACCTACATCACCGACGAAGAGGGTTACATTATTAAGAACATGCCGCTCGAAGGCGAAACCACCTTCGATCAAAATCGAACCGAACGAGAGGAATACACTGTTTCCGAAGGCGATTCACTCTCTGTGATTGCCTACCGCTACGGACTTTCCACAAGCTCCATCAAATACACCAATCCCGTTATTGGAAGCGGGGATTACCTCAAAGTGGGCCAAGTCTTGTCCATTCCTCCTCGGGACGGCTATTACGCCAAAGTGGAATCGGGCAGCACGCTGGTTTCCCTCATGGACAAATACAAAGGCGATCTCGAAAAGACCAAAGAATTCAATGGCATTACGGATGACAGTCAGCTCGTGGAAGGCCAAGAAATTTTGATTGTGGGAGGACGACCGGCCGTGGTTTACGTGGCCGTCACGAATCCAAGCGGCAGCACCACCACAGTCAGTTATTCCATGCCCGTCGTCACTCAATACGACATCGTTCCCAGCGCGGAAGGATGGATTCGCCCGACCAACGGGATCATCACGCAAGGTTACCGTGGCGGACACTACGCTTACGACGTTGCCGATCGCAGCCAACCGCCCATTTTGGCCTCCGCTTCCGGAACCGTTGTGCACGCACTCTCCGGTACATGGGACCATGGCTATGGAAACAACATTTGGATCGATCACGGGAACGGTTATCGCACCCACTACGCCCACATGGCAGTGTTGTATGTGAACGAAGGCGACACTGTCGAGCAAGGCCAAGTCATTGGAAAGATGGGAAATACCGGACTCGTTTACGGAGTCACCGGAATTCACCTTCACTTTGAGCTCGAATACAACGGAGCCAAGATTTCACCGAGCGTGATGGGGGTTTGGTAATCCCGATCAGAAAGCGGTAGCGCTTCAATCGGTCAGACCCGAAGGGCTAAACAGTAAGGAACAAATATCCCATGAAGAGATTCACTCAACTTTTAATACGATTTTATCAAGTCACGATTTCCCCCGATCACTCGTGGCTTCGCCATGCTTTTCCCGGCGGTTTTTGCCGCTTCACACCCTCCTGCAGCATGTACACTCATGAAGCCATCGGTAAATATGGTGTAATTCGCGGCATCGCAAAGGGAATTTGGCGAATTCTCCGCTGCAACCCTTGGAGCAAAGGCGGTCTTGATTTACCGTGAAAATGTCGTTAAGCTCATCCCGCAATGAATTCCCCCACTCGGCGAAGCCGAGCTTAAAAATGAGTTCAAATCAAGAAATTTCTAAAGTTTCTCGTGCCCTCATCAGCGTGTCTGATAAGACTGATCTTATCCCGCTGGCGCAAATCTTAAAAAAACAGGGAGCGGAAATTTTGTCGACCGGAGGAACCGCGAAAGCGCTCAAAGAAGCCGGCATTGAAGTGACGGATGTTTCCGACTACACGAATTTTCCGGAAATGATGGGAGGACGCCTAAAAACGCTCCACCCGCTCGTTCATGGAGGAATTTTAATGCGCCGTACACTCGACGAAGTCGAGGCTGAGCAAAACGGCATCAAACCGATAGACATGGTGGTGGTCAATCTTTATCCATTTAAAGAAACCATCGCCAAAGAGGGGGTAACGGAAGCGGAAGCGGTGGAACAAATCGACATCGGGGGACCGGCCATGCTTCGAAGCGCGGCCAAAAACTTTCAATTTGTAACGGCGGTAACGGCCATCAAAGACTACGCAATCGTGATGGAAGAACTGAATGAGTATGGCGGAACCACTTTTGAAACACGTCGCCAACTCGCCATTAAAGTTTTTGAAAAAACCAGTCATTACGATCACAACATCGCGGAATACTTGCGCACTCAGGGCGCGCCCACTGAACTTTTGGATCTTCATTATGAAAAAGTGATGCAGCTTCGATACGGGGAAAACCCTCATCAAAAGGCGGCTTTCTTCCGCGATCCAACCGACCAATTTCCAAATGTGACCAACGCCAAAGTACTGCAGGGCAAGGAACTTTCCTTCAACAATATTATTGATACGGACGCCGCGCTCGAACTGGTGAAAGATTTTGAAAAACCGGCGGCCGCCGTCATCAAGCATATGAACCCCTGCGGTGCGGCCACAGCGGAAAACATTACGAACGCCTTCACGGAGGCTTACGAAGTCGATCCGATGGCGGCCTTCGGTTGCGTGATCGCGCTCAACCGCCCGTGCACAACGGAAATCGCCGAATACATTCGTGACCACAAACTTTTTGTTGAGATTATTATCACGCCTTCCTTTGAAAAAAATGCTCTCAAAATACTCGGCGAAAAGAAAAATCTTCGTCTTATGGAAACCGGTCCACTCCGAAAAAATCCCAATCAGCGTAATATTAAAACAGTGGCGGGAGGCATGCTTGTTCAAACCGCGGACGAATACGTCGTCACCGAAAAAGACCTCAAAACCGTAACAAAAATCGAGCCGGCGCCGGATGAAATCGAAGCCATGCTGTTTGCTCGCGTGCTTGTGAAACATGTGAAATCCAACGCCGTGGTCTTCGCCAAGAAAAACGCGGTGGGCGGCTGCAGCGCAACGGGAATCGGAGCCGGCCAAATGTCCCGCGTGGACAGTGTCATCATTGCACGCCGCAAAGGAGGCGACCGTGTTCCGGGCAGCATCATGGCCTCCGATGCTTTTTTCCCTTTTCCGGACGCCGTGGTGGAAGCCAGTGAAGCCGGCATTCACGCCATCGTCCAACCCGGCGGTTCCATCCGCGACGAAGAAGTTATTGCCAAAGCGGACGAACTCGGCATGACCATGATCTTCACCGGAATTCGCAGTTTCAAACACTAAAAGGCGTGCTAAAGTGGGAGGGTGACCATCCTTCAAGCCATCTTCCTCGGCCTCCTTCAGGGAATCACGGAATTCCTGCCCATTTCCTCGTCCGGACATTTGGTGGTGGCGGAAAGTTTGCTTCAGCTCGACGTCAGCGCCCTCAAAGATTTTGACATCACGCTCCACACGGCGACTTTGCTCGCCATCCTCATTTATTTTCGCCGCGATCTCCTCAACACAAAGTGGTGGCCGTGGCTCATTTTGGGCAGCGTTCCGGCAGCCATTGTCGGTTTCACTTTGGAAGATCAAATTGATGCCTTGTTCCGCAGCGCTCAATCGGTGGGAATTTTTATGATGATCATGGGAGCTCTTTTCCTTATTCCACAACGCCAAAACGACAAACCGATTAACGGGTGGCGAGCTCTCCTCATGGGATGCGGTCAAGCCTTGGCCGTAATTCCCGGAATTTCTCGTAGCGGCGCCACTATTTTTACAGGCATGCAACTCGGAATGAAACGCGAAGAAGCCGCTCGATTTTCCTTTCTTTTGGGCGCCATCGCCATTGCCGGTGCCGGCCTTTTAAAAGCTCTCGATACTCAAACGCTCGAACTTCCACTGGCCATCCTCAGCGCCGGTTTTATCGCCGCTTTTCTTTCCAGCTTGTTCGCCGTTTCTTGGCTCATGAAATTCCTAAAAAATCACTCTTTTAGAGTTTTTGGGATTTACCGTTTGGCGCTGGGATTAATCATCCTTCTTCTTTTTTAAAATCAAAAAAACTCGACAAAAAGCAGGATTTTGATACAATAACCGAAATCCTAATTATGAGCACTTCGATTTCCGATTTCACCATTGCAACACTGGGAAGCCACACTGCCCTCCAAATTCTCAAGGGTGCCAAGGATGAAGGATTTCGAACGCTTGCCATAGTCACGCCGCAAACACGGCGTGTTTTTGAAAGTTTTCCCGTGGCCGATGAGCTCATCGAAATTTCCCGTTTTGAAGATTATTTCACGATTGAAGATCAGCTTCTGGCCAAGAACGCTATTGTGATTCCGCACGGATCCTTTGTGAGTTACGTCGGTCCGGAAAATATCAAAAATATGAAGGCGCAGTACTATGGATCGAAAGGAATTTTGGAATGGGAGTCCGATCGAACCATGGAACGCGAATGGATGAAAAAAGCCGGACTCAATCTTCCCAAAATTTACAAAAAGCCCGAAGAAATCGACCGTCCCGTCATCATTAAATTTCACGGAGCAAAAGGCGGATTCGGTTACTTCATCGCAAATTCGCCCGCGGAATTTTACGAACGCATCAAAGAATTTCCGGGCCAGGAGGACTATGCCATTCAAGAGTATGTGGTGGGAGTGCCCATGTACGCTCACTACTTTTACTCGGCGCTCAGCGGCGAACTCGAAATCATGAGTTTTGACAAGCGTTACGAGTCCAACGCCGACTCCATCGGACGCATCGCCGCGAAAGATCAGCTCGATGCCAATCTTCGCACGAGTTACACCATCACCGGAAACATTCCCATCGTCGTTCGTGAATCGCTGCTGCCGATGTTCTTTGAAATCGGCGAAAGTATTGTGAAGCAGTCCAAAGGTCTCGCGAATTGTCCAAAAGGGCTCTTCGGTCCTTTCTGCCTGGAAGGTATCATCGATCCCCAACTCAACTATCGTGTCTTTGAAATTTCCGCCCGAATCGTGGCCGGCACGAACCCGTACATTGAAGGCTCGCCTTACACCGCCTTCCGCTACAAAGAACCTATGTCCACCGGCCGCCGTCTGGCGCGTGAAATCAAGCAAGCCATCGAAAGCGGACGGCTGGAAGACGTATTGGGGTAAATGTTTGACAATTTGTCAGACAAATGATACGATGGGCGTGTAACCCTGAAATTATGAAAATCAGCAATCGGGATCTTCTTAGAAACTACAAGTCGATAAAGAACAAACTCGTCTCGGGTGAGACCGAGGAAATTCTCATACCCCAGAGTTCCGGTGTTGTCTTAAAGTTAACCATTCAAAGGCTGGCAAAGAAAAATTCCATAGATCGTTTCTTGGAAGTCACCAAAGGATATTCTTTTAAAGGTTTAAAACGTCCGAAAGAGGACATTATCTAAATGAAGACAGCCACTCACCTTTTGGACACCAACATTGTGATTTACCTCCTCGAACGGCATCCCGCTTTTTTGAAAAAAATTCACAGACTGAAAATTGATGAGAGTGCAATCAGTGTAATCACTCATTTTGAGGTGCTGAGTGGAGCCGACAAAGGAAAAATGCACATGGAAGCCCTGCTGGAAGGCCTAAATCAGTTTCAGATTTTATCGTTTGACGAAAACATCTCTTTGAATGCCGTTCAGTTCTATAAAAAAATGGGAAGAAATCTAAAATTTAAGGATGCAATCATTGCAGCGACGGCAAAATACTACAACCTCACATTAGTCACAGCAGATCGTGATTTCAAATTTCTTAAAGATAAGTTAAAGATTCATCTTATCAATTAATGGAGCAATTATTCTATATCACCACCAAAAACAAAGCCGAAGCCAAAAAAATCGGCCGCGTACTGGTGAAAGAGAAACTGGCCACTTGCATAAACTGTTGGGGCGGCGTGGACAGCGTTTATTGGTGGAAAGGCAAAATCGAAGAAACCAAAGAAGGAGTTTTGCTCGTGAAAACAACGGAACAACTTAAAAGAGCGGTCGTAAAACGAATAAAAGAGCTGCATTCTTATGAAGAACCCAGTATTATTGGATTATGAAGAATCTCAAGAAAATTCTTAAAGATTACAACCCCGCTCAAATTACCATCGGTGTACTCGGTGGCCACAGTGCTTTGGACGTCTGCGAAGGAGCCAAAAAAATGGGATTTCAAACCTTGGTGGTCGCCCAAAAAGGCCGAGAAAAAACCTACGCAAAGTACTATCGCACACGCGGAGAAAGAGGCTGCGTGGATCATCTCATTTTACTCGATAAATTCTCGGATATTGTAAAACCTTCCGTTCAAAAAGAGCTTCGTTTTCTCAACACCATTTTCATTCACAACCGGTATTTTTGGGTTTACTGCGATTTCAACAAAATTGAAAATAACTTTGCCGTACCGATTTATGGAACACGCCACATGGTCCGTTTGGAAGAACGCGATGTGAAAAACAATCAATATTGGCTGCTCCAAAAAGCGGGCATCCGCATGCCGAAAATCATCAAGTCTCCCAAAGCGATTAAAGGACCAGTGATGGTCAAAGTGAACGAAGCGACTCGCAGTTATGAACGCGCTTTTTTTGTGGCCGTGAGTCACGAGGACTACGAAGAAAAAACGAAAAACATGCTCAAAAGCGGTCATATTACGAAAGAAGGTCTTAAAAAAGCCGTGATTGAAGAGTTCATCATTGGCGCTCAAGTAAACTTCAATTTTTTCTATTCCGTCATGAATGGGGAATTGGAACTCATGGGTACCGACGCGCGCCGCCAAACCAGCCTCGACGGATTTTTACGGCTCAATGCCGCTTTGCAAACAAAGCTGCTCGACAGCGGCTATATCCCCACAATGATCGAGACCGGTCATCAAGCGGTTACCATTAAAGAGTCGCTCATAGAAAAAGCCTTTGAAATTGGTGAAAAATTTATGAAAGCCACTCAAAAATATTCCAAGCCAGGCATTATCGGTCCCTTTGCGCTGCAAGGTGCCGTGTCATCCGAAAACGGTCGTGAAGAGCTCGTCATTTTTGATGTTTCCATGCGAATTCCAGGTTCGCCCGGCACGCGTTTCACGCCGTATACGGGCTATTTGTGGGGACGCGAAGTGAGCTATGGCGAACGTATCGCGATGGAAATTCGCCAAGCGCTCGAAGAAGGCCGTTTGTCCGATATTTTAACCTAAAGCATAGCGACTCGTTGACGCGCTCGGTCAAATGAGTGGCATCTCAAAATCCTCCGTTTCTTGAATGACGGTATTCGCCGAACCGTTTGCCGGAGGAGGAGCATCCGTGCCGCCTTCGTCCCATTTTTTAAGCATTTCTTCAACCTTTTCGCGAGATATGCAGTATTTATCACGTGAAGATTGAATGATCTCGCGGCTGAGGTCTTTTGCATTGTAATGAATATCCAAAGTACGTCCGGAAAACGCTTCCGTAAGTTCCCCGTCAATGGACATTTTCAAATAGAATTCTCGCACGCCCAAGTTAATAATGTCTCGCACTCCGAAAATCGGCGTGTACTCTTCGGCCAAAATCACCGCGTCCTCGGCTCCCACACGGAAACTCACAATCGATCCCACGTTACCAAACACCGTTTTGCGAACCTTCTCATCGAGCTGACCGATATACTGATGAGCGATGGTCAAACACAAACGATACTTACGCGCTTCGGACAAAATTTCCGCAAACGTGTCCGTGGCGAAGTTTTGAAATTCGTCGACGTAAAAGTAAAAATCTTTACGATCTTCCTCACGCTGGTTGGCGCGAGCCATGGCGGCCTGATAAATTTTCGTAATAATCATGGAACCGAGCAGCCCCGCATTTTCTTCTCCCAAAAGTCCCTTTGAAACTTTCATGAGCAAAATCTTTTCTCCATCCATAATGTCCCGAATTTGAAACGTATTTTTCGGTTGTCCGATAATATTTCGAATCATATTCGTGGAAACGAGCTGACCCACTTTGTTGAGCAGCGGAGTGATGGCTTCCGCATCAAATTTTTCACTCCATCCGGCAAACTCATTCACCCAGAAATTTTTCACCACGCTGTCTTCAATACGCGCAATAATTTTCTGGCGGTAATTTTTATCGGACAACATTTTCATGATGGAAAGTACCGTCGTATTGGGCGAATCCAAAAGAGCCAAAGTGGTGTAGCGCAGAACGTGTTCCAAACGATTGGACCAGTTTCCGCCGAACAGTTTTTTGAAAATATCAATAAACCCGATTGTAATTTGCATCTTGAATTTCTCATCCACTTTTTCGAGCGGATTGAAAGCGATGGGGAACTCCGTGTCGGCGGGATCAAAATAAACCACATCCTTCATGCGATGCTCAGGAATGAAGCGTAAAATATTGTCCACAAGGTCTCCGTGCGGATCCAAAACGCCCACTCCCTTACCGGCCTCAATATCGCTTTTAATCAAAAGTTCCAAGAGCTTCGATTTACCGGTTCCGCTCTTTCCCACCGCGTATAAGTGACGTCGTCGGTCTTCGCGTTTAATCCCAAATTCCTGGAAGGTGTTGTGGTAGTTGGTTTTACCGAACAAAGAAATATCCGAAGCCAAATTAGTGGGCAAATTCTTGGGAGGTTCATGCTTTTTCGCGAGCATATGCACCACATGCGGCACGTGATCCGAATTTGGGAAGTGGAACAAAGTCGCGAGTTCATGAGAACTCACCATCAGAGGATTCGTCATGTGCCGCGCTTGATACTCCTTAAAAAAAGAAGCGCCGGTTTTAACACGTTCCAAGGTAAAGCCGTTGTAGTCCGTTTTATTGAATTGGAAAAAGGCTTTCGAAAGAGCAAACAAATTGCTTTTCGCCGTCTCCGCATTTCCCGAAACCGCCCCAAACCGCACCTCCATCTCGAAAGGATGATGTTCGCTTTTGTGAATAAACGACTCGTTTTCTTCATGAAAAAACTGCTTTTTTTCTTTCAATCGAACATAATTTTTCAGGCGAAATCGACGGGCGATATTGTTGAGCTTCATCTTCCAACGTCGTCCAAAATGGTACTGCCAATCTTCGTGTCTGGCATTGATGAGAATTTGCACCCAAGCTTGATCGTTACGGCCGAGCTTGGAAATCACCGAGAAAAGTCCCGAAAGGGAATCGAGTTCAAACTCATCGTAGGTTTTAATGGGATAAATATCCGAAAGCTCGAATCGCGCTCGAGTTCCAACCAAATGCTGTTTGGCAGGGTCGTAAAAGGTCGTATAATCTTTGATAGGACGGACCTCACAGTTGGGAAAAGTCGAGTAAATAAGCCCTTCCACCAATTTCGTAATTTCAGGTTCGCAAGCAATAAAAAAATACGTGTACTCGTTGTAACCGAACATCTCGAGAGAAAGATGTTTGTGATGCGCCGTATTATGCAAATTGACCAAAAACTGGAGAAACAACGGCTCTTTTTTTGGCATATCCGGTGTACCCTGTTCCAA
The DNA here is from genome assembly GCA_001787475.1 of Candidatus Peregrinibacteria bacterium RIFCSPLOWO2_01_FULL_48_20. Lineage (GTDB taxonomy): Bacteria > Patescibacteriota > Gracilibacteria > UBA1369 > 2-02-FULL-48-14 > 2-02-FULL-48-14. Next base: position 2,184 of record MFXB01000010.1, on the reverse strand, counting down.
GACAACCTGAAGAAAATCCATATTTGTTTTCTAATATTTCATTCTACCAGATTTTGAGGCTTGGGTCAATCTGTTAGCCAGGTTAATCCACGAGCTGCAAATAACAAGGTTCGCAGTAAATGGGCTCGGGTCTTTCGGGAGCATACGAAGTTTCCAATTTTTGGCTGCACTTCATACAATTTCGACTCCACAACTTCCGTGGATTTCTGAGATCCATTCTGATGCGATGTCGGCAATCGGGACAGTTCAAGGGCTGTGGAAGATTTTGTTTCTGGTAAAAAGCGAGTTCATGGCTCATCAATTTAAAGTTTTTATTACACGCCGGACAAAGTAAAAGCTCTTTTGTGGGAGCCTGAGCCGACTTCACTTCCTCATCTTTCCACTTGTAACCTTTGGAGAGAGCCTCCTCTTTGCTCAAGGGATAGTAATTTTGAGCCAAGGTTTCATTGTACGCGTAAGGCGATAAGGAAATCGGGAAAAACTCACCCCACTCGCCGGTTTTTTTCATATGTTCCACCAATCGAGCTCGCAAAGCCAAATAATCTTCTTCAGAATATTGCTTGTTGAAAATACAATGAGCGGCTTTACGCAAACCTACGCAGCCAAATAAATCGTGGTTGTTTTGCACGCATAGTTTCGAGTAAAAAATTTCAGAAGCTCCACCCCAAATTTGATCGGAAAAACAAATATTTCTCACCCCGCCTCCAATTTCATGATTTTCATAACAAAACTCCGTTCCCCCTTTTGAACCGAACGTGGAAATATCATACACTTTTTTTACAAAACGACAGTTGCATGTGAATTTACAATCTTGAGCATTATTCACATCAAAACACTGTTCGCAATTTTGCGTGTTAAACATGTAGTCGCCGATCGGATTCTCATTTTGCGTACCATAAAGGTATTTATGGGGGAACTGTTTGGAGTACTCAAAAAAGTCCTGTCGGAATTTCTGCAGACTGGCCGCATCCACCAAGTTGTAGCCCTTCAATTGCTTTTCATAATCTTCTTTGGAATAGGGCTGATTATAGATGTGATACCGCTTGTTTCTGAGGTTCACACAGCCGAAACAATTCGAACACCCGATGCAATTTTTTAAAAACCACGAATCCGAGCAGGTGCTTGAATTTTGTGAGAATCGAAGATTATAACAATTTCGAATATCGTTGCATTCGTAACACAACTCCGACTGGTAACAGTGAACATTGTCCACACAATCTCGCGAATCGTAGATATAGCTTGAGTAGAAGCATTTTTCATCGTAATCCGCCTCAAAAATCAGATAGCTGTCTTTGCACCACCCGCATTGATTCACATAATCGCAGTTTTGGTTATTCACGGTGGAAAGCGCCAATTGAGGAACCGAATTTCTGAGAGACTCAAACTGTTCAAAAAACGGCCGATTGAAGTCAAAATCACGGCCAAAAGCCATGGGATCCCATTTATCAGAATACCAGTATTCATTTTTGTAGATTGGAAAAGGCTTTTCTTCCGAGTAAACCGATAAAATGGTTTCACCCGTTCCACTGCATTTGCGCACGTACAATTTCCGTTCATTGCGCCACGCCAAACGCCTTTGCTGTCGGCAATCGGGACAAAAAGTGGGTTCCGTCACTTTCATTTCTTCATAGAATTTCACATCTCCTTCCGTGATGTAAAAACTATTCTGACAATTGCTGCAGTTTTTTTCCACCTCAGTAGACTAGTGACAAGTAGCACTTTTCACAATAGACCTTTTCCTGACGATCCGGCGCATAAGTGGTCTGCATTTCAGCTTGGCACTGCGTACATTGCCGCACCCAAAGTTCCTGCGGATTTCGCATGGCGAGCCGATCTTGATGTCTTTGATTGGGCGCCCGGCGCGGAATGGGCAACTTCATTTTTCGATAAAACTCAAGCTCTTGCGGGATCAGTTTATAAAGTTTTCCACTCACTTCACACGTGAGAATTTGCTTCAAAATTTCGTCTGAAACCTCGGCAATATTTTCCGGAACGGTAGCCACCGGACCTTGATAACTGCTGTCTTCATCATCCTCTTTCCACCTCCAACCATGCCTCAAAACCTCCTCGCAACTCATGGGAAAATATTCTCCCGCAACAGTTTCATTGTAGGCGAATGGCGAAACGGAAATCGGAAAAAACTCGCCCCACTCGCCGGTTTTTTCCATGTGAGCAATGATTTTT
>MFXB01000009.1 GCA_001787475.1 Candidatus Peregrinibacteria bacterium RIFCSPLOWO2_01_FULL_48_20 | reverse complement strand
TCCAACTGCTCCAACAACCTTGGTTTATCCTGAAGCTTTCTTGAAATCTGAAGAACTTTGTCCACGGATTCCTTGCTCATTCCAGCGAGCTTGGCCGCAAACTCATAAATGCCGCCGCAAAGCCTTCGCCTATACAACCCGCGCCGCTCCACTTCCGGCAGCAAACCTGCAAACTTCCTCCGCCAAAATCGCGCCTTCTGGCCGTATTCTTTACATAAACCATAAAGGTCTTTATCGGTCATTTTTGTGAGTTTCATAGTAAAAGCTTAAGGATCCTCAGTCTACCACAATAGGTGAGGACGTGCTCACTTTTCGCCTCGACAAAACCCGCAAAACACGCCTAACTCCAGATTAGAAATAGACATTTCTGTCCCTCTTACCAAAATGCCATATTTAGTATAAACTTTCATCAGAATCTTAAATGCTCCAATGGTCAAAGAGAAAAATGCAAAACCAATCATAAAACTTTTCAGACTTCCAAAAGTGGAGGTAACGCTAAAAATACACGCTGCCGCTTGCAAGGCAAAAAACACACCTAAATCAAAACTACTCAATGAATAAGATCGCGATTCTCGACTTTGGAAGCCAATACACGCACCTTATTGCCACGCGTGTTCGCCGTCTTGGCGTTTACAGTGAAATTATTGAACCGCAAAACGCCACACCCGCCACCTTAAAAGACTACAAAGGAATCATCCTCTCGGGTGGCCCCGCCTCCGTTTACGAAGCCGGCTCTCCCACGGTGGACCCCGCCGTTTTCACTCTCGGTCTTCCCATTTTGGGAGTCTGCTACGGCCACCAACTCATCACGCACCTTTTGGGCGGAAAAGTGGAACCCGGCAAAGGCAAAGGAAGCGAATTTGGCAAAGCGGAAATCACCATCAAAAAACCGTCCGGCCTTTTTACGAGTTTTGCCGACAAGGAAAAAACTCAGGTGTGGATGAGTCATGGCGATCGTGTTACGGCGCTTCCGCCCGGCTTTGAAGTGCTTGCATCTTCCGAGGACGACGACTACTCCGCCGTGGGCGACCTCTCCCGCAATTTTTACGGAATTCAATTCCACACGGAGGTGACACACACCACCAAAGGCAACGAAATGCTTTTGAACTTTTTAAAACTTTGCAAGGCTGAGCACGATTGGGATCTTCAGAGCTTCATCGAAGATGCGGAAGAAAACATTCGCAAGCAAACCAAGGGACGCAGTGTGTTCATGCTCGTGAGCGGCGGCGTGGACAGCACCGTCGCCTTTGTTCTTCTCGTGAAGGCATTGGGGCCGGAGCGCGTTTATGGTCTCTTTGTGGACACGGGCTTCATGCGCGACGGCGAACGGGGACAAGTGGAAGCGGCGCTGCACGCGGAGCAAATTCAAAATCTCCACGTTTATGACGGCTCCGCCGAATTTTTCACCGCCCTCAAAGACATCACCGAGCCTGAAAAAAAACGTGAAATCATCGGCCGCGTCTTCCTTGAAATCCAAGCGAAAGTCGCACAAAAACTCCAACTGGACCCCGCACGCTGGATGCTCGGCCAAGGCACAATTTACCCGGACACTATTGAATCCGGCGGCACCAAAAATTCCGCCAAAATCAAAACCCATCACAACCGTGTGCCCGAAATTGAAGCGCTCATCAAGGAAGGCCGTGTCATCGAACCCCTCAAAGATCTTTATAAAGACGAAGTGCGCAGCGTGGGTGAACGCCTCGGCCTCCCCTCCTCGCTCGTTTGGCGTCATCCTTTTCCCGGCCCCGGTCTTGCCGTCCGCATACTTTGCGCTCGAACGGAAGATTGGCCCGAAAACCACGCCACCCTCGAGCAAGCACTCAATGCATTTCTCCAAGAAAAAAATTCTTCTCTCCTCGCCCGCATCCTCCCCATAAAATCCGTCGGCGTTCAAGGTGATTTCCGAACCTACCGCCACCCCGTCCTTCTCACCGGCAACGCCACCTGGCACGAACTCGAACTCCTCGCTCCGGCACTGACGAATCGCTTCCATGGAATCAACCGCGTACTCTACGCGCTGGAACCTTCCGACATCAGCTTTGCAAAAGCCGCCGCCTTCACCGTCACTCCCGGCACGCTCACGCCAGAGCGCGTCAAATGCCTCCAACATGCGGACAAACTCGCCATGCTCTGGCTTAAAGAAATCAGTGCCGACCGCGACGTTTGGCAAATGCCCACCGTCCTTCTTCCACTCTCAATCGCCGCGCCTGGAAAAGAATCTCTCGTCCTTCGCCCCGTCGTTTCCGAAGAAGCCATGACCGCCCATTTTGCCGAGCTCCCCATGGATAAACTCCGCACGCTCACGGCAGAACTGATGGAAGACAAGCAAATCTCCGCCGTCTTCTACGACATCACCAACAAACCACCCGCTACGATTGAGTGGGAGTAACTCTTAACTAAAAACCATGGACTTCCAAGCCGCCATTCGAAAAATCGAGGAACGAGGAGACTTCAACCGCTACGCGGAGATGAAGCCGATCTTTGAAGAACAACTCACAAACTTAAAGCGCGACGATCACACCAAACGCGGTCTCTGTTATTACTACCTCCTCGTCAGTTACTTGAAAGCCCAACTCGTTCATGAAACGGAAGAATCCAAAGACTACTACGAAGCGATGGACAAAGCCTTTCTCAAGCAAGAAGAAACTTACCTTACTCACGGCGAAAAATTTTCTCCGGAAGAAATTCAAGATTTCTATCGTCTCATGGAACGTTGCTACAATTCTCTGGAGTTCCTATACCAAAAACATGCCTTTAAAGCGCGACGCATCGAAGCCTTCGAGCAAAAGATGCGCTTCCGCAAAAACTCATTCCGGTTCAACAAAGAGTTTGGCGCTTGGATCGAGTATCAATTCCTCAACATCACCTGTCGTTACGGCACCAGTATTTTCCGCTGGGCACTCACCACAGTCACGTTCATCTTCCTCATGTCCCTCGCCTACATGTTAAGTGATGCTTACACCGAAACACCCATGATTTCCACCGACGCACACTGGTTCGATTACTTCTACTACTCCGTGATCGTTCTCACAACCGTGGGGCTTGGGGACATTTTCCCCGTGACACTCATTGGAAAAATCCTCACCGCTGTGGAAGCCTTCTTCGGCTTTTTAATGATCGGTGTCTTCATTGGAATGATCCAGAAGAAACTCTAACTGATTTATCGAACGGAAACTTCAACGGCAATAAAAACAAGGTAAATGAAGAGTAAGAAAGCCCCCTCTTTAAGGCTGAGGCGCCTTCCCGTATGCATGCACCAAAAAAGCATCACACCGGCAATCAGCATAGCCATCCCCGTTCCGTAGATCAGGAAAGGATCGAATGAAAAAGGTTGGATGAGGGCCATGGCTCCCACCACCATTGTGGCATCACTGATCACAGTGCCCAGCAGGTCTCCGGTGGCAAGTCCATAGTGTTTTTTCCGCACCGCTTGAATAGCAAAAAACATCTCCGGCAAGGTGGTTCCCAGCCCTACAAAAATCAAACTTATGAGCACGGGATGCAAGCCCCACTGCTCCGCTGCACTTGTTCCATAGTGTACGGTCCAGTTGGCGCTGATCAAAAGTAAAGCCATCGACAAAATCAACGCCGCAAGGTGGCGCCAATTTATTTTAAACCGGACTGTGCCTTTTTGGCCGAAACAATCCTTACGAATAAGGTAATAGTAAAAGAGCCCCCCCAGGAGGATGAGCAAAGCTCCATCCACGCGAGTAAATGCACCATCCCATCCGAGCAACAAAGGAAGCGCCAAAACCGGCAAATAAAAGCGATTTTTGTGGAGAATACCTTCGCTGATAAAGAGCCCGTTTTTAGTGGCGAGTACCGTCATAAAAAAAACAAAAGTCAGATCTGCAACATTAGAGCCGAACAAAGTTCCCAGTCCGAATTCAGGATTTCCTTGAACGGCGGATATAAGTGCAATAAAGGTTTCCGGCAAAATGGAAATAAACGCAATGACCAGAAACCCCATGGAATAACGGGTCAAGCCCAGCCCTCTGGCCAAGCTACTGGAGTAAGTGATTGCGAACTGTGCGCTTTTCACCACCAGAGCGAGCGACAATAGAAAAAGTACAAAAGCCACACGATAGAATTAAATCCCTTAATTATACCAGTTTTACAGGTTGGGGACAAGGGTTGACATAAAACATCTACGCAATACTGATTAAAAAAAGAGCGACCACTCCGTCGCCCTTTTTTCTTTGAATGTTTATGTCCCTAACTTTGCAAAAGAAGCCAAAGCAGTGGCTGCAAAGCCAAAAGACCAAACAGTAAACCGATATATATATTTTTGTTCAAACGTTCCGCCTTCACTTCCGTCTCCATCATGTGAAGAGACTCTTCCTGGCGTTTCATTTTTCCGTTGATGAGCCCCTCTTGCTCGCGCAGCACCTCTTCCTTTTCGTGATATTCGAGCAAAGGCACCGAGTGTTTCATTTGTGTTTCCAATTGTCCCAAACGGTAGTGGGCGGATTCCAGTTTGTTGTGGTACTCGCGCACTTCGCGTCGGCTCAAATCGTAAAGTTCTTCAAAAACTTTTTCCCGTTCGCTCTTTTGAGCGAGCGCCATGGCGGGTTCTTCCATGGGAATTTTTTCCATTTGTTCCTCAATTTCTCCAGTTTCCGCGTCAAAAATTTGTCGCGCTTCTTGCTCGTCGCGTGAAGACACGCTGTCCACATGACGGTGTGCCCGTCCCGGTACGTCCGGCGAAGCACCATGCATGTTTTGGAACGTGGCAACTTTTAAGTTGGTGAGTTCCTCTTCAGAAAGCAAAATACTGCCGCCCTTCTTGCGGGCATTCAGTCTTTTGTTACGGATATAACGGTCGATCGTGCGAGTGGACACATCCAAAATTTCCGACGCTTGTTTGCGAGAAATAGTGAATTTAGGATTTTGTACGTTCATAAGGCGTGTGGCTAGGGAGTAACCCCACCTTGGCGGGGCTTGTCTATTCCCATCCTAACAAAGGCTGTCTACTTTGACCACACCATTTTTACTTTCTTGATCTTGCGTTATAGTAAAACCATGATGAAACTAAATTATCAAAACGAAAGCGCGCGGCCGACCCCTGCCAAACTTTTCAAAATCATCCTCGCTCGACTTCCGGCTCTTCAAGCAGACCCGAAGGGTTTGCTAAGCAAAGACGTGGAGCTTCTTCTAACGGACGATCAAACCATTCACGCGCTCAACAAACAATACCGCGGGAAAGACAAACCCACGGACGTCCTTTCTTTCGCATTCGACGATCCAGAACATCTGGGCCAAATTGTCATCTCCGTGGAAACCGCGCAAATTCAAGCGGACCAAATCGGCCAGTCTCTTCAAGACGAACTTCAATTCCTTTTCACGCACGGCCTCCTCCATCTCCTCGGCTACGATCACGAAAAACCGGAAGATGAAAAAATCATGCTCAAAAAAACCCACGAACTTTTAGACCGAAAACAAATCAATTAAATCCCGCACAAATCGCCTGGCTGTCATGTATGCATTGGAATTCAACTTTGACGGGTTCTACGTCATATGAAAAGTTTTCTCTAAACAGCTTGTTCAAAAAAAGATCAAGATTATGGACATACGCTTGAACGGTTAAAAGACTTGCCAAACGATCAAAATTCATCTGAACAACAGAAGCAACTCTCCCCATGGTATGCCTGCGGTCCGCCCATTCCTCAAGAACTTCAGCAATGGCCTTGAGTAAACTCCTTGCCACTTCGGCAATGGTCGATCGCTCCATTTCTTCCTGTGCTCTTCTGGCCATTTCTCGCAAGCTTCCGGCAGTGCACTCGGGGTGCCTCACAATGTGTGTAAAGTCCACGGTAACTCTGCAAGCCGATATGGTTTTTTCGTTTCCCATAAATAAATGAAGATCTCAATTTAGACATTTTCAAAAAATTATGCAAATAGCTTTGCATAAAGTGGTGCCCTCGAGAGGACTTGAACCTCCACCCGGTTGCCCGGACACGGTTCTGAACCGTGCGCGTCTACCATTCCGCCACAAGGGCACGTCAGAATACGATGCGCATTATAACTAGCGAATCTGATAAGTCAAAGAGACGGTCAGGTTTACTTCCTGTTCGCCGGGTGCAATTTCCGGGGACTCACCTCCTTTACCGACCGCTTCGGAGTAGCTCATGTCGTAGACAGGATAGTAACCGTCACTGCTGTATTCGTAGTAATTCACCATTTTACCCAAATTGAGCCCGGACGCTTCAACGATTTGGTCCGCTTTTTCTTTGGCGCGGTTCACCGCCTCTTCACGCGCTTCGGCTTTTGCCGTTTCCGGATTTTCAAGCTCAAAACTCACACTGCCGATAGAATTGGCCCCCGCATCGCTGCCGGCACTAATCACTTGTCCGATGAGTTCAAAATCCGTCAAACGCACTTCCACACTTTGGCTCAAGGTATATCCGTTTTCAGCGTAATTTCCTTCATCGTCGTATTCGTACTTTGGGCTCAAATAATAATCGATCGTTTTAATTTTGGATTCTTCAATGCCGAGCGCTTTAATCGCCGCCAAAACCGCATTCATGGTTTCGGTGTTCTCATCCACCACCGTGGCCGAATCCTCCCCGTCGGTGGTCACGCCCAGTTGAATCACAGCGGTGTCCGGTACCACGTAAGCATTTCCCTGCGCTTCCACCGTAATTTCGCGCGCGTAATTTCCGCTCACACTGTTCCAAATTTCATAAATTCGAAAAACCCAAAAAAGCCCAAGGATCACTCCCAAAACAAGCAAAAGATTGAAAACGCGTCGAGAGACATCAAAAAAAGATTTGTCAGACATAAATGGCAGGTTAGGTACTTTTATTATAACGAATCCACTTTTGGAATTCATCCCCTTTTTCCTCAAAATTTTCCCACAAACTGTAACTTGGCGAAGCGCAACTGAGCAGCGCTACTTTTCCCGGTTTTGTCATTTCAAAAGCAAACTTCACCGCCTCTTTCATGCTGCGCGTCCGCAAAATTTTAAAGCCTTTATTGGATTTCAACATCCGCTCGCCCGTGTCCGGAAATAAAACCACATTTCGCACTTTCATTTTTCTGAGTGTTTTTTCCAATTCCGCAAATTTGTATCCTCGATCCTCGCCGCCCAAAAAAATCGTATCCGTATTTTTAAGAGCTTTCAGTGCCATGATGGTTGATTCCGGCGTCGTGGAAATCGCGTCATCATAAAAAGTCACTTCCTTAAAAGTCCCCACTTTTTCCAAGCGATGAGGCAAAGCCTTAAAATTGAGCACCCCTTTTCTGATCGCACTTTCTTTTACTCCCAAAAGCTGCGCAACGGTCACCGCTGCGCGCACATTGTCTTCATTGTGCTCCCCGATGAGCGGCAACTCTTTCACAGGCAACGCTTTCACAAAAGCCACCGCATTTGTCGCCTCTTTCGCCCAAGCTTTCAAGATTTTATTTTTGTCATTGAAGACCAAAAGATCATCCTTTCCTTGATGCCGGAAAATGTTTTTCTTCGCTTCATAATAATTTTTTTCTCCTCCGTGATAATCCATGTGCTCGGGAAACAAATTTGTCACCACAGCGATGTTCGGAGAGTAAGCCAAATCATCGAGCTGATAACTCGACAGCTCCAAAACAAAAATCTCTCCCTTCACAGTGGGCTTAAGCAGCGCCGAGAGCATGGGTTTTCCAATATTTCCTAAAAGTTGAACCCTCTTTCCACCTGTCTTCAAAAAATGCGCAATCAGCGATGCCGTAGTGCTTTTGCCTTTACTACCGGTCACGCCCACAACCCTATTTCCACGCTCACGAATCCCCGCAAAAAACAAATTGCTTGCGGTGGTATACGGTCTTGTCACGAACCGTTTTGAGATACCCGGCGTCTTAATCACCAAATCAAAATCGTCCTGTTTTTTTAAATAGTTCTTACTCACCGAAGGTGAGCTACCGAAAGACCGTCGCGTAAGCGACACAATCCCGTCTTTTTGATCTGCCATGCCCACTTTTAACTTCGGAAATTTCTTCTTCAAAAAGGCGTGGGTCGCTTTCCCCTCTTTACCGTAACCGAGCAAAAGCACAGTCTTCATGCCGATTAACTTGAACTCCGTCGGCACCGCCGAATCTTGAGCTTTAAAAACTTCTCCGCGATCCGTTTTCTCTCCCCGCATCATGCGATAGGCCGCCCGCATTTCCTCAAAAGTCCCCACACAATCGAAAGGTTTCATTTTTCCTTCGCCGAGCAAGTCTTTAAAAAGAGGCTTCAAGTGTTCCTCCGCGCTCAAATCTTTCCCAAAAATTTTCACCACTTCTTTTTTTGGCAAATGCGCCGCAAGCAAAGTAAATACAAAGGCGCACTTTGCACACGCGCCACACCATACTCGCCGCAGGCGAAGTTTCCCCTCACTTCCTCCCTTCGGAACCTCTTTATGAGCTCTAAACATACGATTGCAACTCGAAAACACCGAAAAGTACTTCTTCATTCCTGCAAAAATCTCAGCGATGCGAATCTCGTAAAAGGGCCGCAGCAAAGAAAAATACGTCACATCCGGCGTCACAAACTTCCGCACATAATCCTGAAACATCCGTTCGAACTCGAGCGACTTGCTCCACTGATGATTCACCTCCTCGCCCTTCCACTTCACGTTCCCGAAATTGCTGCTGTGTTCATTCCCCACAATCACATATCGGTAGTCGTAAAGCGCCGCCGTCAAAAGTCCCAAAAACGCAAAAACCGCCGAAATGGGCACATGCCCGTTCAAAGCTCCTTTGATTTTTCTAAAAAGTTTTTTATCCAAATTGCGTTTCACTCGGACCGATTTCGCTCCCATCACTTTCGCCACATTTTGCACGATTTCCGACGATCGTCCCGTCTCCACCAAAAATCCGTCAAAATCTTTTTTCGCCGTTTTCAAAAGTTCCCCGGCCACAATCGAATCTTTTCCCCCGCCGATTCCCAAAAGCGATCTGTTTTTTCGAATGAAAGTCACCGCATTCGCCGCCACTTTTTTACCGGAAAACTTCGCGAATTTTCTTTGATCGAGCCCGTTCCTATACGCAAACTCCCCAAGCCCCTTTCTATAAACCGTCGTCCAAAATTCCGCTTGTTCGGATGTCAGCGCGTACGGCACTTCCACTTTCGCCGGACAAAACAGTTTGTAGTAGCTGATCCCCAAAATCAAATGCACATTTTGCAGCACTTTTTCCAAAAGCCCCTCGGGCATTCCTTTCATGTCCACTTTTTTAGGCAGATGAATGTTTTCCACAAACTCCATGTCCGGTTCTCCTTTAAAAGTCATCGCGTACGTAAAACGCGCATGCCCCTTTTGCGGGTCAAAGGAATAGCTCTTGAAGATGAAACTGCGTGGCGTTCGTTTCATTGTTGATAGATTAGTTTCCCATGTTCATCGATGTGTTTTAAAAGATCAGAACTCCCGATTTTTTCAAAAGCGACAATATCAAAAAAATAAGGGAGCAAAGTTTCTTCCTCAAGAGCATGGTGAACTTGAAACATAGTATCCTCGGTAACAAGAGTACCCACGAGTACTAAATCCACATCGGAACCGCGTTTAAAGTTCCCCATTGCGCGCGAACCGAATAGAATGACACTTTCCAATTCCTCAAAACGATGAAAGATACCCTCCATTTTTGAGATTTCTTCTTTGGAGAGTCCGCCGACATGAGCTTGTATTTTAGAGTTCCGTGTGGAGATGCTCATAAAGCGCTTTGAGTTGAGGAAGGTAACGTTCACGAATAGCTTGATCAAGCTTGTTTGCCGTTTCTTCATCATACAAATGCGTAGAAAGGTTTCGATCCTCCAAAGCTTTAAGCCATAAAGCTCCTTCAACAATCAACTCATCTTGAAAAGCTTGTTTTAAAATGTCCTTGGGCGAATGCAGTACTTTCCCCTGATCTTCCAGGTAGTCTTTCAATGTTTTCCACGCCAGCTCCATACTCATTTCAAAAAACTGAATAATGCCCGCTTTTTCCAGCTTACTCGGTTTTTTAACTCGAACGGCTTCTTCCAGTTGTTTCAAGGCTTTCTCGAAGTTTTGAAAACGTTGCTTCCAGCGTATGGCCTTTTGATTCATAGCTCCATTTTAACTAAAGCCAAACGGCATGACTAGGAGAAAGCACTGGTCTATTGACAAATTTCTTAAATTGTGTTTAAATTACACCCCACTCACCGAAGGTGAGCTACAGAAAAACCGTCGCGTAAGCGACTCACCATGGACTCCATTCTTCAGCTCTTCATCGCCACCTTCACCACTCTCGGCCTCATGGAAGAAATACCCGTGGCGTCCGCCGAAACCTTGAAAGAAGAGTGGGAAGAAAAATATGTTCTCTCGGTGATTGAAGAAGAAGTATCACTCGAACCCGAACCGGCCGTCATCCTTTCTTATCCCGAAAAAAACACCCTTCTCGCCCTCACCGACGAAACGCTTTACTGGGTGGTTGCCGTACTCGATGGCGATACCCTTCTCGTTTCCGGCCCGAACCGTGCACTGTTCCAAGTCCGACTGCTCGCTGTGGACACCAATGAAATCAACGGACCCGACAGCACCGCCGAATGTTATGGCCCGCAGGCCGCCGCCTTCACGCTCAATTTCCTCAAAAACCGTGCCGTTCGCCTCACCGCCGATCCCGCGAACGAAGACCTCGACCCCTATGGCCGCCGTCTTCGCTACGTGGATGCTCTCCAAGAAGATGGCAGTTTCCTCCGCCTCAACGATGCCCTACTCAGCGCAGGAATGGCCACCTTCCCCGAACAATACCCGGTCACCGATCGCGCCCATTTCGAAGCCCTCGAAAAATCCGCCCAAGACCAAAACTTAGGACTCTGGGGAGCCTGTCCGTCCAACTAGTTTCAGGGCCAAAGTAGCTTTGAACTTATGCAAACAATTCGCTGTGACTACCTAAGCGTATGAGTTCTAAAAATACTCTCTCCGCGTAGATTTTATAAACCAAAAGTAAATCAGGTTTAATGTGGCATTCACGCACGCCTTTAAGCACACCCTGTAGTTCATGGTCTTTGTACTTCTTATCTAAACTTTCCCCTCTTGCCAAGGTATCAACAACATTTTTGAAAAGAAAGGCGTCAAAACGACCCGATCGTGCCAGCCTCTTAAAATCTTTCTTAAATTACTTGGAGGGGACAATTTTATATATCAGTCTTTGAGTAAATCTTCAGCCATTTCTTTGGCCGAAGAATAACCCTTTGCTTTTCCAGCAGCAATATCAGCCTCTAGGTCAGCCATATCCTTTAGCATAGCCTGTTCCTGGTCAGGGGTGAATCCATTTACCGTTCGAATAGGGAAAGGGATACTCTTTGTAACAATAACCTGTTGGAGAAAAAGCTGAATGGCACTACTCATGTCGAGTCCCATTTCAGCAAGAATAGCAGTAGCTGCTTTTTTCCGTTTTTCGTCAGTGCGAACATTTATAGTAGTCATAACTTACTTACTTTAAAGGCAAAACAATTGTATCACAAAGTG
>MFXB01000008.1 GCA_001787475.1 Candidatus Peregrinibacteria bacterium RIFCSPLOWO2_01_FULL_48_20 | reverse complement strand
AATGCCATCGTCCGTCTGTGAGTCGAGGTCGAGTTCCATCGTCACCCCTTCGTAGGCCAGCATATCCAAGAACATGTTGTACAAAATCTTGGTGGCTTCCGCTCGTGTGATGGAGCTACCGGCGTTGAAACATTTGTCTTCGTCACAGTCGCTGCCGGAAACAAAGTCCCAGTCGGTAGCGGCCGTTACCACACCGGCGTACCAAGCTGAAGTGTCTAAATCGGCGTAGTAGTCGGTGGCCGTTCCGTCCGCCAAAATGTTGTATTCACTTTCCATATCCGTGTTCAAATAGAGGTACACGTTCATGGCGAGCTGCAGGAATTCGGCGCGGTTGATGTTCTCCGCAGGTTCGTAGGTTCCATCCGGATTGCCGGAAACAAGATCCAAATCCGCAAGTTCTCCAATGTATGAGGCGTACCATTCGGCGCTGTCCACATCACTGAAAGGATCGCCGGATTGGTCTTCAGGATCGCCGAGGCCAAGCACTCTCCAAAGGAGAGCGGCGGCTTCCGCGCGATTGAGGTTCCCATCGGGAAGGAAGGTTCCATCCGGATTGCCTTCCACCACTCCGTAGTCCACCATCGTCTCGATTTCATCTTCCGCCCAGTGGTCCGCTACGTCCGTGAGTTCGGCAGCTTCTTCGTCATCGGCAGAGTCATCATCGTCGTCGTTTCCGGTTGTTTCTTCATCGGTAGTCTCTTCATCGGTAGTCTCTTCGTCGGTGGTCTCTTCGTCGGTGGTCTCTTCGTCCGTCGTATCCTCCTCGGTGGTGGTGAGACCGGATCCCACTACAAAGCTATATTCGGCACTCAGGTCTCCGCTATTGGTTCCATCCGTTCCGCGAAGCATATAAGTTACCGTGTCCCCAATTTCAAGATCGGTATCCACATAGTACTCGGTTCCAACGGCCACGGAAGCAAAGGCTGTACCGTCTACAGGCAAGGGATCCACTCCTCTTAAAATCGTAATGAAAGTCGTGTCGTCGCCGCTGCCGGAAGGGTCTGACCAAGTGATACGTACACCTCCCGTCGCTTCATCCGCGATTTCAATGTCTTCAATATCCCCAATAGTTGCGGCCGTGGCGGAGCTGGCTCCCGAAATCGTGTCTGTGGCAACGGCGGCATCCGTTTCAATATCGGTACCTGCGGCGATCTCGGTCAAAATCGTGTAAGTTCCGCCGCTTCCCGTAAAGCCCGGCGTACTTATCCCCGTCAAGTTAAAGCTCTTTGTCCCCGCGGCGGTTATACCCCCTCCGGTCTGAGTCAGAGTCACCACTTGTCCTGAAACCGTGGCGGTCCATGTACCATCCAAGCCGGAAAGGCTGGTTGCTGTGGTGCCACTTACGCCGCTCACAAGCCATCCGGTGGGATAGGTAATCTTAATTATTCCCAAGTTTGGAATTCGCGCGGTGGAGGAGAAAGTGATTGTGTTGGAGGAAATCTGTGAAGGCGTTAAAATCGCCGGTTGTACGTTGGTGCTCGTTAAGTCTCCTATTGTGGTGGCCAAGTCGGTGACCGTTACCGTGGCATCGGAGTTGATGTCCGCTCCACCGGCTCCTCCGGAAACTCTATTGATCGCAAGATCACTAATGGCAAGCGCCGAGGAAACGTAAGCGCCTGAAATTCCCGTCATAATAATTGTACCGGTTACCGTATTCACCACGCCAGAAGTGGTACAAGTTACCACTTGGCCGCTAGCCGCACAGGTTACCGTGTCCGTAGTTTCAAAGCTTCCCGTAACTGCAGTAGCGATTCCGCTCACGTCGATATTGGCCGGCGCCGTAAAGGTAATCGTATCCGTAGCGGCCAAAGCGCTGGAAAGAGTTAAAGTCAAAGTCGTATTTCCCGTTCCTCCAACCACTTTGTTGCCGGCGGCCATGGCCAAGGTTGCGTTGGCGTCCGTTGCTACAACGTCCGTCAAGGAAACGGTGGTGTCACTGTTGATATCCGCTCCTCCTCCACCACCGGAAACTCGATTGATCGCAAGGTCAGTCACGTCCGTAGCTCCGGCATGACTTCCGGTGATACCCGTCATTATTATCGTTTGATTAGTCCCCGTACTGACGGCCCCCGATGTTGTACAAGTGATCACTTGACCGGCAGCCACACAGGTTATGGTGTCCGTATCTTCAAGATCTCCCGTCACTGCGGACGCCAGACCGCTTACGTTGAGAATGGCCGGTGCCGTGAAGGTAATGGTATCCGTATTAGCCAAGGCTGTGGAAAGTGTCAAAGTAAGTGTGGTGCTTTGTGTGGCTCCCACGCTGGCATTGGCCAAGCCAATTGTTGCATTGGCGTCCGCGGCTACCGTTGTTGTAACGGTGACCGTAGCATCGTTACCCACATCCGCACCGCCTCCGGAGTCGGCTACAAAATTGATGGCAAAATCCGTAATGGCATCTGTTCCCGTAGACAGGTAGAGAGCCGTTACACTACCCGAGGTCAAAAGAATATTACCCGTACCTGCGGTAATGGCTCCGCCGGCCGTACAAGTAATCACTCTGGTGGCTGAAACTCCCGCACAAGTGAAGGTCCCGGCACCGGCAAAACTTTCACTGTCCACCGTAATGGCTCCGTTCGTAATGGAAAACCATGCCGGCATAGTGAACACAACCGTGTCCGTATTGGCCAGGGCGTAACCTAAAGTGAAGCCGACGGTCGTGACACCCGCTCCGCCCACAGTGGTGTTACCTGCTGCGAGAGACACCGAGGCTACCGCATCATCCGCAGCGGAGGCCAATGCTATCGTGCTCGATGTGTTTACGGCACTGCCAATGGCAGTGCTTCCATTGTCAACACTTACCAAGGCGGCCGCAGAAGGGGCTGTTTGAACAAAGCGAGTTACAATTGCCAAACCCGCAATAGTAATGGCCTGACCTGAGGCACACTCGTTTCCCACGGAATCTGTAATCGGAACGGTAACTTGTTGACCGTCAGCCGAATAGGTTAAGGCATTGGCGGCATCGTAGGTACAATTACCCGCAATTGTTAAAGCGGTGTTTGCAACGGTTATGTCAAATGCCACGTTATTATAATCGGTCGTATTAATGGTGATGATGATGTTCTCCGGGTCGGTAGTGAAATCATCTCCACCCGCATCTGTTATAGTAAGGGTCGGGAGTGCGATAGCGGCGTCACCGACCGTCGGTAAAGAAGCGGGATTGCCTCCGGAAACCGCGTAATCGTTGGCGGCGGCAAAAGAGGTGGCCACCCCTAACGCAAAGAAAAGGCTGAAAGCCAAAAATGCGTTGAAGAGCAACTTCAAACGAATAGATTGTAAAAGGGTTGACATACGGTGTGGAGGATAAAAATTAAATGGCTGTGCACTATTATGCCAAAGCATTTGGAAAAGTGCAAACTAATTTGCAACCTGTTCGTTCTCTTGATTCCATTGATAGGTCGCCTCGTAAAGGTCGCTGATGAAAATTTGCATGTCGGTATCCGGATTTTCCGGATCCAGTACCACTCGGGCGAAGTTTTCAAGCGCCAGCTGGGCGCTTACGGAGTCGCCGGCCAAGAGTAAAATTCTGACCGTGTCCGAAATCACTTCCGTGTTGTCGGGGTCCGATTCGTAGAGTTTTTTAATATAGAAAGCCGCTTGGTCGTAATCTTCCATGGTCTCATATATGTAAGCCAAGTTATTGAGCGAAGCCCAATCCGCGGGACTGAGCTTGAGAACTTTCTCGTAATACTTTACGGCTTTTTTCCAATCCCCCAGTTGGTGATAACGAAAGGCGGTGCCGAAAAGAGCATCCAAGTTTTCCGGATCTTCTTCCAATATGGCGAGCTCGGCATCCAAGGCTTCTTCGTGAAGCGTTCGAAGCTCTTCGGGCATTTCAGGATCGGCTTGATTCCATTTGCCGGAACACGATGTGAGGAGCAGTGCGAGTAAAGAAAGAATGAGAATTTTTTTCATATTTATGGAGTCGTTATTGAAGGCGAGTGGCAGTATAACAAATTTTAAATATAATAAAAGCCCCCCGCTTTCGCGGGGGGCTTTTTATCACCTGAATGTCGACACAATCAGTGACTTTTTTCTAGCAAACACTATGTGTTCGCTTACTAGTACTTGAGAGCATTACTGTAGAGCGTCGTTGATGTGACGTAACCGAGCCATTCTACAATGGTGTTGGTGTCAAACCAGAAGAAGTCTCCAACAGTGACCGTACCTCCGGAGGAAGTTCCCATGTCAATAGAGTATTGAACAGGATCATCCACTCCCGATTCAGCATCAATCAATAATGTTGTATCGGTTTCGAGGTAGTAAGTCTTTGTTCCTGCAGCTGATGCTGTTCCAACCACTTCAATACCGGTATCGGTACCCGCTTGCGGGTAGAAGGTGATGGAAGAAGCATTGCTGTCGGCGCTTTGCGTAGCGGTGTACCAGTAACCGGTTGCCTGTGTGGTTCCTCCAGATTCTTTGAGATAACCCACAAGGTTGTCGGCTCCCGTACCGGCAGTGTCCGTACCATCGGTACCGGAATCAATGTCGCTATCGCTGGAAGTTGCATCGATAGTGATCTTTTCCGTGTACAGAACGATGCGATCAATATCATAAGTGGCTCCACTCTCGGCCGAAGCATCCGTTACCGCCCACGTTAGGGTGGCAACGCCATCAAGCGAGGTGGAAGTGACTCCAATGAAGGTGTTATCCACAAATGTCCATGTGGCAGCAGCTGGACCTGTACACACAGAAGTGTCGTCGGCGCTACCGGGAACAGCGTCAGCAATGGTCAGCGTCAA
This sequence comes from Candidatus Peregrinibacteria bacterium RIFCSPLOWO2_01_FULL_48_20, assembly GCA_001787475.1. Taxonomy (GTDB): domain Bacteria; phylum Patescibacteriota; class Gracilibacteria; order UBA1369; family 2-02-FULL-48-14; genus 2-02-FULL-48-14. The sequence continues at coordinate 1,010 of MFXB01000008.1, read as the reverse complement.
GGTGTTATTAACTTCACTTAAACGGCACCAGTAAGACATTCCATTGAATCCACTCAAATCAGTGGTGGTGTCCGCGAAGGTGTAGATGATACCGGCGGCATTCGTTGAAGCGGAAGTTTCACGCGCATAGATACTATTTCCAATACCACCAGAGGCGGGGAAGCTCAAAGCATCAGTAGCCGTGAAGGTACCAGCGTAAGCGGCCGCATTGAAGTCCGCAGTACTTACTCCAGCATCGTTCACTTCAGCTGTACGGACCTGCACTTTATCAGTGCCGGGAACCGTAACTGTGAAGTAGAAGGGCTTCTCAGTTGTGGAAGCGTTTGCGGCGGTCGGGCTGCTTGAAGAAAGAGCAAGCGTAGGCTTGGTTTCATACACCACCATTTGGTTGGTTCCCGTGTGGAAACCTGTTCCGGGCAGAGCAATAACGATGTCATCCGCATCAGCGAATGCCACATCGGGATTATCGATAACCGTTGCGGTTACAGTGTCTCCCGTGTTTCCGGCATCCGTCCAGGCAGTTCCTTCAACCCAGGCTGTTACCACCAAGATTGAATCTGTATCAATAGTACAAGTTCCGGTTGAGACACAAAGGAGTGTTCCAACAGGCAAGTTTGCAGGATTGGTATCGGTTTCATCATTGATAACGAGCGTTTGTGCGCTACCCAGTGCCGCTAAGGCGGTTACGGCCGTGTTGATATCGAATGTGTTGTTATCTACAAAGGTTATTGTTCCAATATCAAGATCAGAGGCTGCCGCTACAGTACCATCGAGCTTATCAGCCTTGTAGGTTTCTCCGCTTCCGGAGGCAACCGCTTCAAAGTTGTTGTAAGCAAGAGCAAGGTCAACGAATTCACCGGCTGTGGCGGTTGTTCCGCTTGAGCTGACATCGTTGAGTGTGGCGTAAGCCGTTATGGTTGCGCTGGTATCAGCCGGGATGTAGAAGTCAAGACCGGAGAAGGTCGCCGTACCGCTAACGAGGTAGGCGGTGTCTTCCACAGAGGTTCCAT
>MFXB01000007.1:4302-9078 GCA_001787475.1 Candidatus Peregrinibacteria bacterium RIFCSPLOWO2_01_FULL_48_20 | reverse complement strand
CTGCATCACACGCAAACCTTTGCGCTCAGTAAACGCCACGACCCACGCTACCTTGCGCCGCTGTGCAGGGAGCACCACATCATTGCGCATACGATCAATTTGAGAGCGAGGGAACAAAGAGAGCGGGCTATGAACAATCGCCTCTAAGTTGTCGGGAATTTTCTCAAAGCAAAAATGACATAATCCACTGAAAACCTAAAAACCCTTGCCAAGGCCGCTCCCCCCTGCTAATCTCCCCCTGCTTTCAAGCATTTATCTGTCTTTCGGCCCGGCGCGCAAGCGTTGTGAGCCCAAGGAAAATCCCATACGGAATGAAATATGAACTGATGCTCATCCTGAGCCCGAAGCAAACGGACAAGGATATTGAGAAGAATCTCGAGGAAATTAAAGGATTGCTCACCGAAAACGGGTTTGATCTCGTGGATGAGGATATTTGGGGTATGCGCGACTTGGCGTACAAGATTCACGGAAACGGCAAAGGCTACTACGCCGTCCTGAATTTCTCGGGAGAAACAGCCGGGTTACCCGAAGTGCAAAAAGATCTCCGCCTTCAAGCGGGACTTTTGCGCAGCATGCTCACGAAAGTACCGGATGATTACGTTCTTCTTCGTTACGAAACGCTCGCCACCACCGGAAAAGCTTCCAAAATCAGCTCTCCGGCGGAAGAATTGAGCAAGAAAGTCCGCGGCCAGCAAACTCGCGGAGCCGCGAAGACAACCACCCAAGAAAACACTGAAAAACTTGATGAGACCTTGAAGGCCATCATCGAGGACAAAGACATTATTTAATACTCGGCGCAGTCGAGAGTTTAATCTTAAAATTCATTTTATGCGAAGTGTAAACAAAGTGATTCTCATCGGGAATCTCACGAGGGATCCCGAACTCAAATCCACCACCGGTGGACAGTCGATTGTAACACTCGGTCTTGCCACGAACCGTCAATGGACCACGAGCGGACGTGAAAAACGCAGCTCCGCCGAGTTCCACGAATGTGTGGCTTGGGCCAAACTCGCTGAAATCTGCAAGGAACGTCTTCGAAAGGGGATGCTTGTGTATGTGGAAGGCTACCTCAAAACTCGAAGCTGGGATTTGGAAGACGGAACCCGACGTTTTCGCACGGAAATTGTACTCCAAGACATGATTATTCTCGAAAAGCGCAAGAACGAAGGCGACGATGATTACGTCCCCGAATCCGGAGACAATCATGCCGAACACGAAATGGGTGGCGAAGAGACGCCTCAAGAAGCGGCAGGTCCCTCGGAAGCTACCGCCGCCGGAACCGGCGAAATCGCGGCCAACATCGATGACGATAACATGTTTTAACCACTCACCGAAGGTGAGCATATAAATAGCGTCGCGAAGCGACTCAATAATTCAACCTTATGACCAAACACGTAAAAGTCCAAAAAACACCAAGGCCAGTATTACCGGCCTACATCGACTATAAGGATCTTGCCGTTTTGCGCAGTTACCTTTCCGTCTTTGGTCGTATTGTTCCTCGTTACTACACGGGAATCAGCTTGAAGCAACAAAAGAAACTTTCCCTTGCCATCAAAAGGGCTCGTGAAATGGCTCTTTTACCCTACACAAGAAAGGGATAAGTTTAGCTTGTGCGCTGACTTACCAGCCCCTCCGCGTATTTTTCAGATTGGATTTCACCGTCGACGGTGGTTTTTAACCTGGAGTTTTGTACAAATACTTCCGCAGCAGCGTCGTCGCCTTGAGTGTCTTGTGAAAAGTCCGCTTTTCTGCTATACTAATCAGATAAAAAAACACGTATGGCAAAACAAAAAGAAAAAGAAATTCTTCCGGCTAACGCGTTCGACGAGATTGATCTCGGTTGGATTGCGCCCGAATACCTCCGTTATGAACGCGGCTGGCCTTGGTTCGCTCTGCTTTTCCTCATCAACGGATTGTTGGTGGCGTACGGCTTTTTCACCGATTCCTACACTATGATGGCCGTTTTTGCCATTTTGCCCTTCGTGCTCCTTCTCGAACACCGCAAGCCGCCTCGTTTGGTGGAGGTGATTTTTTCACCGTACGGACTGAAATTCGGGAACATCAAAGTGCCTTACAGTCATATTCGCGCCTTTTGGATTTTGCACACTCCACCCAACATCGATGAAATTCACATCCGAACCACGCGAAAAACGCATTCGGAAATAGTGATTCCCATGATGGGGATAAACCCAGCTTTTGTCCGCCAGTACTTGGTGACGCAAATCGCCGAGTGGGAAGGCCGAGAGCTACCTCTCTTCGACACGCTCGTTCGTCTTTTACGACTTAACTGAAAACCATGACTGAAAAACCCGATCAATTTCATGAGGATTCCAAAAAACAAGCGATCAAATCCGCGCAGGAAGGGCAAACGCTTCTGAAACAAGACATGGATTGGTCTATTCGCGCCGGCCGTTACGGTTGGGGAAAAGCCACCATTGGCGAAGTGAACGATATTTTCTTGCAAAAAACCGAACAAGCTTACCAGGAAATTAAAATGCTTCAGAGTAAGCAGGCGGGCGAAAAAGCGGAACTCAACAATAAAACACTTCTCAAAGTTCAAGAAAAAGTAATGAGCGGAATCCGCGATCGCTTTGACCTGATGATGTCCATCAGCGTGGTGGAGTCGCCCACCGGAAAAAAGGATGACCAAGTTTCCACGAATGCCGACTTGATGGTTTTACAAGAGAGAGGCTTAACCCTCATGAAGTCCATCGATGTCCAAAATTTGGTTTACCAAGCCTTGCCGGAAGACTTACAAGATAACTACCTCGAAATGCTTGGACGAAACCTGGAAATCACCATCCCCGACTATCTTGAAATCATTCGAAAAATCGACAGAGCACAGCCACTCACTGAAGCGGAAAAAGATCGTCTTGCCGCGGATCTTTTGAGAGATCCGGAAGGCGCGGAACGTACGGCCGTCACCGCCATTTTGGGCACACTGAAACCGGGAGAACGCATGAATCTTTTAAGACGGACCTCAAAAATCACTTCGGCTGAGCAATTTGGGCGCGTGTTGGTGAGTTTAACGACCTTTCAATACCTCACGAAACTCCAAGCCTATGAACTTCTTGATGAAAGAATAAAAACCGCCGATCCCGACGAAGTGGCAAGCCTTGAAAAAGCGAAAGCCACCCTTGGCGGAGCGGCCGTGGCAAAAATGCAACAAACCCTTATCGCCCGACAAAAAGAAGGAACGAGACGCGTGGGACGCATGTCCTACGGTCACAAAAACCGCGCTCGCGGACTGCTTACGGCGCAAGGTATTGCCGGAATGTTCCTGACGGTGAATGGAGCCTTGGTTATGGGAGTCAACTTTGCAGTGGATCCCGCGGCTTTTTACGGAAATCCGGCTTTCTACTTGGGACTTGGTGAAGTGGCCGCCGGTATGGAATTGACGCAAGGCTTTGGAGGCGTCCTTCCAAAACCCACCGAACTGGCCGCCCTGGCCACCAAAGATCGCGCTGAAGAAAAAGACGACAAGGCACAGCTCAACCTTAGAGATTTCCGAAACGAGCTCTTCAACCGGCCCGATAACGCACTTTTTTACGCGAATTATGTCGAGCGCATTGTGGCGACTTTCGACAAAAAATTGAAAACCACGCCCATGCCCGACGTCAAAATCACACTGGAAGATTTGGGCATTAAATCCAAAGAAGATTTGCCCGTGCAGCTCAGAGACCTTTGGGAACACCGACTCACGCTCGAAGCCGACCTCAGCAAATGGGCCATTCGTTTCCACCGCAGCAGCGGCAATGGAATCGGCAGAGCAACGGCGGAAGGACAACTCACTTGGCTCCAAGACGAACGCACTGAAGCTACGGGAGGAAAAGGCATCGGGAAACCGTTTGAAATTTATGAAAAACCGCATAACGAATAAACATGTTTTTTGAACCTCAAAAACAATTCGTCGCCCAAATGGAGCGCCACCTGCGCGGGGAACCTTTGAACCTCGACCCCGGTTACGCACCCGTTTTTGGAGCTTGGGAAAGCGAAAACAAGGAAATTCTTTACAAGCTTTCCGCGGAAGAACGCGCCCAATCTTTTTCGGATTACATTCAGGCTCATGTGCACAATGAACTCAACAAGTTGGTCACAACGGATGAGCAAAAAGAACTCGCCAAGCGGGGGCAATTGCTGTTGGTGAGCAAAGACGGGGGGGCTCATTTTGATTTGTTCCTCACGCCCGAGGAGCAAGCCAAAGTGAACCCGACCGATTACGTGGTGCTTTCGCCAACATTCCGCAGCGCAACCACGAACTTTCAGGAATTGCGGGAAGAACAAACGTACCTGACGGCGATCACAAAATTGCGGGAAGCCCATTATTTGGTACTCGGAATCGATTTTGAAAAAAAACAAATTCAAGTTTCTCATCCCAAATTCGGACTCGACGACGTACCCGTGAACCTGGAAAGCGATGTAACCGTGCCACTCATGGCCGATTTTATCACGGCCGAACCTGAAGGAGCCGCCTCCGAAACACAACTGCCGGAAGCATACGGCGAAGCGGAAAAGGACAGCAGTTTGAACGCGCCCACCGTGGAGGAAACTTTGATGGTGTCGGGGCAAGAAGAAGATGACCAAAAAAATAAGATCGAAAAAGGGGTGGTTGCCAGCTTGGCCGCCGCCGCCGCGATGCAAGCCCTGAACGCCAACCGCAGTGCGGCGGAGCGCGCTCAAAACGATGCCAAAAACGCGAAAGAAAACATCGAAAAACCGCTTTTGGCGCCGGTATCAGATCGAAACTTGCCGTCCGTAATGGCCTCGAAGAACGCC
>MFXB01000007.1:1978-4230 GCA_001787475.1 Candidatus Peregrinibacteria bacterium RIFCSPLOWO2_01_FULL_48_20 | reverse complement strand
GCCACAAAAAATCCACTCAAGGCTCACAAGAGCGTGAAACCGAGCGCACCGAACAAGCAGAGGCCGAACAGGATAAAAAAGCCAGAGAAAAACAAGAACAAGAACGGGCTCCCAAAAAGCAAGAGGAAGGCGGAATTTCCAAGGGAAAAGCCGCAGGGATAGGAATCGGAATCCTGGGATCCGGCATCGCCGCCTTTGGAGCCTTCGGCACGCTCGCCACTAAAATCGCTTTAGACTCATGAAAAAAATACTCCACTCACAGAAGGTGAGCTTACAAAAACTCATCGCACAAGCGACTCATTTTCTCTTCTCCAAAAGAGGCTGCCTCATGCTGCTCGCTTTGCTCGCAGCCCTAAATTTCCCCGAACTCGCCCACGCGGACGCCAAAGAAACCGCGGAAACCACCGAACAAACCGTGGCCACCATGCTCACTATTTTCATGGACTTTTTGAACATGTTGCTCTGGCCCATTCTCATTGTGATTGGCGACCTCATGGACACCGAACTCATTTTGGGCCCCGGAATGGAGGAGCGTTTGCTCACCATTTGGGTGCAAGTGCGCAATCTCGTGAACGTGTGTTTTGTGCTCGTGCTGCTTGCTGTGGCACTTTATAACGTGATGGGCTTCGGAGGAGGAGAAGGGGAAATGGCCATCAAAACGGCCCTTCCCAAAATCGCCTTGGGTCTTGTTTTGGTGAACTTCACTTTTGTGGGAGGAAAAATTATTCTCGATCTCACCAACGTGGCCACCACCGCCATGTTCGCTTTACCGGAAATGGCGGAAGGTCAAAGTTATGATTTCTCAAAAACAACGGAAGAATTTGAACACAACGTTTGTGGCTATTGGGACGAAGGCTCAAAAGACGAAGAGGCGCATTGGGCCTTTTACGCCGATCCGGGAGAAGATGCCGCTAAAAAGAAGGCGATTCCTTTCCAGACCTCCTTATTCTGCACCTTGGATGGAGGGGACAAAGCGGAATACCGATTCAACCCGAACCTGAAGGAAGTGCTTTTCAGTGATTTAAATTCCAACAACATCGGTCTCATTATGGCCGTGAACATGGGCGCGCTCAGTAAATACAGCGTTCTCAAAGCGGAAGGAATCGATGACTTTTCCGATCTCGGAATCAGCATTTTGTTTTCCATGGTGATGTACATGGCTTTTGCCGCTTCATACGTGGCTTTGGGAATGGTACTGCTCGCTCGTATTGTGGTGCTCTGGATCGCCCTGGCGCTCTCGCCCATTGCGGTGCTCATTTACGTGGTCCCACAAGTGAAAGAGTGGGCCGGCGGCGGGGGAGACATCCAGCAAAAAGTCATTAAAACGCTCATCGCGCCGGTCATCATCGGCGCCACCATGAGCCTCGGTTACCTCATGATTTCCGCATGGAACGACCTCACCGGAGGTGCCGGACTCGCCTTTTCCAGCGCCCAGGTGGATGAAGTTTTTTCCACACAATTCTTGGCCTCCGGCATCAACGAACTTCCTCAGTTCATCATTGCTTTCGCCAGCATCGCCATTGTCTGGGTGGGCGTCTTTGCCGCCGCCAGCAACACCTACGCCGGCTTCGCCACTGACATGGTTAAAGACTTCGGACAAAAAGTCGGAGGCTTTATTGCAAAGACCCCGCTCTATGCTCAAACCCTTACGGTAGGAACGCAGGCCGACGGTAAAACACCCGCCACCATGTCAGTCATGCAAGGTCTCACCGCAATGGATCAATACATGGATTCTTACCGATCGAGCTCCATCGCTCCCGGAACTTTGGATGCCATCGCCGCCAAGGGCGGTCCTCTTGCGGGCATAGTAGATAAAATCAGAAATTTTCAGTCGAGTGATCAGGTTGCCAATGAAGCTATTTCAAATGCCAAGAGCGGATTCACTCCTGATGTAATGGACAGGATGATAAAGAACATACTTGACAAAGTGGATCTTAGCAAAAAGGGAGCAAGCAGCATTAAGAGTGAATTGGAGAGGGCTTTAAGAGAACCTGACAAAAATAAAGCGCTGCAAATTTTCAGAGATACTTTAGCGAAAGCGGATAAAGAAGAAAATGCCGCAGCTTTAGGCATTTCAAAAGAAAAATTAAAGGAACTTACTACAGCCGTTGCCGGAGCCACTATCACTGCTCCCGCTAAGGAAACCCGCGATAAAGAGAAAGAGAAAGAGAAAGAAAAGCCAAAAGCGCCCGCAGAACCCGCAGCCCCCGCAACTCCTCCGGCAGGACCCACAGCCCCGGCAGCCCCCGCAA
>MFXB01000007.1:0-1903 GCA_001787475.1 Candidatus Peregrinibacteria bacterium RIFCSPLOWO2_01_FULL_48_20 | reverse complement strand
GCCCCCGCAACTCCTCCGGCAGGACCCGCAGCCCCCGCAGCCCCGGCACCCACTCCATGAAACTTTAAAAAACAAAAACCTTTACAAAAATAAAATTTGATGTTACAATCACCCTCCTACGGATGGAAATCCGACTGCATGGTCGGTGATTGTGAGAGGAGAGTCCGCTCAACGCCGTTGAGTTACTCCCTTCTCTCGCTCCTGGATACATCGATGTCCATGACGAGCAGCATCACCCCACTGCCATGCTAATCAAGGGATACAACCACCATTATCGGGAACTCCAAAAAAAACTCTTCCTGGGAGCGACCTGGATGCTGTTTGCTCATACGCCGGATGATGATGACACGCCCGCTACTCCTCCCGCCGGCCCTTCCGCCGGAGTGGTGGATGCCGAAGAACGCAAAAAGAGAGAAAAAAATCTGGAAGACTGGAAGATTTTGCCAAAGCACATCCAAAAATTCTACGATAAAGATTCTTGGTTCACCGAACAAGCGGCCAAGTGCGTTCCGGCAAAACAAGGTGCCTACAGCGACGAGCAGCGCGCCGACAGAGAAATGGTCTGGACGGACCAGCTCAAAGAATACAATGGAATTCAAGGATTCATTGACCATTTTGACAACCTCTTAAAAGAAATTGATGACCCCGCCTTCAATCCTCAAGGCGCCAAATGGAAAGACCAATTTCAGTCCGTCTTTGCAGGTTTTGAAAACCTGAAAGATGTCGAAGGTTTTCACTTTTCCGAAAAAACATGGAAACATGTTCAGGACGCAAAAAACAAAGCACTCAATGAAAAAAAATCCGTCATTCGCGCGGACATCCAAGACATCATTTCTTCCTTCATTCAAGTGCGCGCGGATATTTTGGAAAATCTTGAAAAGCAAATGCAAAGGGATCTTCAAGATCGTCTGGAATACCTGAAAGATCGTTGGGAAAACGCTACGCCGCGCGGTTACGAAAACGTGAAAGGCAACTGGCTTGAGCTCATTGGAAGAGGGATGAAAGATGTGGACGGCCTTCCGGCGCTCCTCAGCAAAGAGAGCAAAATGGACAAGGACAAGGACAAAAAAGTGGAAGCTTACAAAGCGGTTTGGGAATACCTCACGCGCTTGGAGGATCTTTATGAAAGTGCTCAACAAGGCAAAGAGTACGAGTTCAGTATGGACGGCTTGCTCAAGGAGTACGCCGAGCTTGAAAAAGTCAAAAAAACCGAAGTGGATCCGCTCGCCGGCGAATACGCCAAAAAGGTGGACGAGGCGGTGGCGGCCATTTCTGACCTCATCGCGGTTTCCACGGAGGCAATGAACCAAGAAGACGACAAAAAGAAAAAAGAGGCCATGAAAAAGCAAATCGACGAATGGGGCGATAACATTAAAAAACTTCAAGCGGGGCAAAACATCAGCGAACGCTACCAAGGAGCTTTGGACAGCGAGGATACCTTTATGCAAAAAGATCCGGATAATCCCGGCGGTCCGGAAATCCCTTATGAAATTTCCTTGCATGGCAGTGACGTGAAAATCCCCATGAAAAAGGGACTCAAACATCAAATTGAACTGCTCAGACAGTTGCCCTTCAATAAAGAAGAACAACGTCAGTTTGCCGTTGGCTTGAAAGAGGCTCTCGCCATGGCCAAGAGCAACATGAAAAAAGTGAAAAACGAGTTGACCGAAACTTTGCCTCAACTCATCAGCGATGCCAATAACGCGAAAACATCCATCAAACCGGAGAAAGGTTTGGGAGGCTGGCAATTTCACCATTTGGCCTATAACGACGTGAATCAATTCATCCACATCATTGCCGAGTGGGGTAAACGTCGTTACGACGCCACGTCAAAAATGCGCATCGGTCTGGTGGGAGAGAAAGCCACCGAATTTCTCAAAAGCTCCAAGTTACCATTACCGGG
>MFXB01000006.1:4835-6264 GCA_001787475.1 Candidatus Peregrinibacteria bacterium RIFCSPLOWO2_01_FULL_48_20 | reverse complement strand
TCCGCAGTGTACGAGGCTTATCTTTCCGAGGATCCTTGGCTTACGGACGAGCTTCCCCGTTTGCAACTCTCGGTTTACGCCTACAGTTCACAAAGTGCGGCGGAGGCCGAGTTGGAAGGGCTCACGAGCAGCGCTTCGGGAGTTCTTTCGAAAAGTAGCCATGATCTTTTTTATAAAAGTGAAGGTGGAAACAATGTGGATAGTTTTGCCACCGTGAATGCGGAGTACCTTTCTTTTCATACTCTTCATCGAAGTGGAAATTTAATTTTCCAGGCGAGTCTTTTTCGTGAGGATGGAGTTTTCAACGAGGAGAATTTAAAAACGTATGCGGAGGCGATTACGGAAACGTCCAAGGTAGAGAGTATTTTGAAATCGAGTGTGGACAGCATGAAAGTGATGCTTGGAGTGCTTTTCCCGCCCACGGATGCCGACTATAACTTGAGCGGCGAATCGTACTCGCTTTCGCTCGACGGCACCTATGCTCTTCCCAGCCATGGAACACTCTCCATGGAGGTTTATATCAGCGAACCGGAAGGAGCCATAGGTACCCTTTTGGACTCCGCGGGAACGAGTACGGCGGAAGCGGGAGATTTATATTTGTACACCAATGAAGACGGGCAACTTTTTGCGGGAATTTATGCGCCCGCTTTTGATGCGAATTGTGATCAGCAGTCCGGATGGTATCGAATTGAAAGCGGCAAAACGTTGGTTCCTTACGAGTGGAATAGTGTGGCGCTCCATTTTGGAGTGGGGGGCTTTGCCGTGGATTTGAACGGAACGGAAGTTGGAAGTTGCAGCGTTTCTCAGGCCCGCTCCGCGCGCCCTCTTTACCTCGGTGACTTCCCCGACGACTCGCTTTTTGAAAGCATGCTCGGTTATGTGAATAATTTTGCAGCCGAGTTCAGCCTCACGGACACAGGACGCGTATGGGACACCGTACTCACCGAGCAGTTGTTTCTCGACCTCCCAAACACCGATCCCGATCTTCGCATTTTTGAGTATTTGAAAGAAAAAAATATTTTTATGGGAAGCGACGGTATGCTCTATCCCGACGTCACTTTGAATCGCGCCGAGATGGTGAAGACGCTTTTGAAGACTTACAAAAAGACCTTGTTTATCGGTTTGCCAATTCCTTTTTGGGATGTTCCTTCGGATGCCTGGTACCTTAAATATTTAAGCACCGGTTATGAAATCGGCATGTTGGAGGGTCATGAGGACGGCAGTTTTCTTCCCGGACACGGAATCAATAGGGCGGAATTTTTTACCATGCTTAGCCGTTTGGATGGCGGACGCTATAATTATGAGGACGAATTTTTGGACGTTGATGCGGACGATTGGTTCGCGGATGCGGCGGCCTGGGCCTCGGCGAAAGGCTTGGTGACGAATTTGTTTTTTTATCCCGAAGACGTATTGACTCGTCGTGAGGCCG
>MFXB01000006.1:3798-4804 GCA_001787475.1 Candidatus Peregrinibacteria bacterium RIFCSPLOWO2_01_FULL_48_20 | reverse complement strand
CTCAATTTTTATACGATTTACTCCAGTGAGAATGCCTGAAATCACAATCTTGCAGCGCTGGATCACTCGATTTCTCGAGCACCTCGAAATCGGGAAAAATAAATCCAAAAAAACGATAGAAAACTATCATCATTATTTGCAGCGATTTGCCGGCTACTACGAAAAGGGCGACCCTTCGAGGCTTACTTTGGACGACGTCCACGGCTACCAAATGTTTTTGAATCGATTCGCGGATGCACGCGGGCGTGGACTCGGGGTGAAGACTCAAAATTATCATCTCATCGCGCTCAGGGCGTTTTTGAAATATTTGGTGCGGCAAGATATTGAGACTTTGGCACCGGAAAAAATCGATCTTAAAAAAATACCGGAACGCATTGTGGATTTTTTGACGCGCGAGGAAGTGGAGCGTTTGTTCGAAGTGATCGATTTTGGGAAGCGCGGAGGCGCTCGAGATAGGGCGATGTTGGAAACTTTGTACTCCACGGGGCTTCGTGTTTCGGAGCTCGTCGGTCTCAATCGTTCTCAAGTGGATTTGGAGCGTCGGGAGTTCACCGTTCGCGGAAAGGGGCGGAAGCCGCGGATTGTGTTTCTATCGGAGCGCTGTGTTCATTGGCTCCGTGTTTACTTGGCGGATCGGGCCGACAATTGGGAACCGCTGTTTATCAGTTTTGGGCGGAATCGGGAAGATGCGGAGCTTGGGCTCGGGGAGCGGCGGCGGCTCACGGCCTATTCGGTGGAGGAAATGGTGCGGCGCGCGGGGCGTTTGGCGGGCATTGGGAAACGGGTGACTCCGCATGTGCTGCGGCACTCGTTTGCAACGGAGCTGTTGCACAACGGCGCGGACATTCGATCGGTTCAAGAAATGCTCGGGCACGCGTCCATTACGACCACGCAAATTTACACGCACTCCACCAACGAGCGCTTGCGGGAGGTGCATGAGAAGTTTCATAAATAAGTGGTGGTGAGGGCGGGCGGTGAGGCGGGCGGAGGTGACTCCACCATAGGC
>MFXB01000006.1:0-3789 GCA_001787475.1 Candidatus Peregrinibacteria bacterium RIFCSPLOWO2_01_FULL_48_20 | reverse complement strand
GTCCATTCAATTGGTGAGGTTGTGCTCACTTTTTGTGCTATACTGAGGCTCCCTTAACCTTATTATTATGGAAAGTCCGGAAACGTTTAACAATGTTGCGGCTGCGCCGTTTTTTAATGCTCAGCTTCGCCGAGTGTTAGCAAACCCTTTGGGTTCGCTTTCGGACAAGGATTTGTATGCACGATGCCAAGAATATGGCGTGAACGCGCGGATTTGGAAGCGGCGTTTTGCAGGGTTGTTGCCGGAGGTTTCGCGGAGGGAGTTGCATCGGCGGAGAGGCCATGGTTCAATTTATGAATTTGCGTTCAAGTTGGCCGGCATGAGCAGTGCCAGTGTGGACAAAGTGTTGCATTTGGCCGAAAAATTGGCGGACAAGCCTTTGCTTATGGAACAGCTTTTGAGTGGATCGCAAGGGTGGTCGAAGATTGAGACTGTTGCTCATATTGCTACACCTCAAACTGATAAGGACTGGGCCGGAAAAGTTAAAGATCTTTCAAAGGCTGCACTTGAAGCTTATGTCCAAGTTAAAAGACGTGAGATGACAAAAAATGGAGAGGTTGTAGAATTCACCCCCGGGGGTGAATTGAGCAATAATTTTCGAACTCAGCAATGGGGTACCTTCTCCTTCCCCGCCTCCCCCGAAATTGAAAAACAACTTAGGTTAATTAAATATGAGTTGGAGAAAGAGAAGGGTGTCACACTTACATTCAACGAAGTGATGCAAGTGCTTTTGGCCGGCGGTGCTCCGCAAGAAGCTCAAGTGGTGATTCAAGTATGTCCGGAATGTGCGGCGAGGAAAGCGGCCGACGTGGAAAGTCGGGCGATACCCGTGGAAGTGCGCCGTATTTTGCAGGCCATTTATAAGGGATACTGTGGTTTCCCCGCTTGTGATCGTCCCGGGACATCCTTGCATCACACAAAACGGTACTCACTCGAAAAGGGTCATGATGCGAAAAGTATTGTGCCGCTCTGCAAAATCCATGAACGTTTGGTGCACAGCGGTTTGGTGGAAAATGAAGAAGATCCTCCTGAAAAATGGCGGGTTTTGGATGACGCGGATAAAAATCACCCCAAGTTCGCCATCGATCGGCTCGTGCGTGATTTCCGTAAAGAGCCTATAATCCGGCTATGATATACACCAGTCAACAACTTGCCGAGAATGAAGCGAAAGTGCTGGAACCCTATGCCGTGCTGAGCATGCGAAGCAGAGGAAGGAAATATAATGAACCGATGGATCCGCAACGCTTGCCTTTTCAAAAAGATCGCGATCGCATCATTCATTGCAAGGCTTTTCGACGATTGAAAGAAAAAACGCAGGTCTTTGTGCCGCACTATGGGGACCACTATCGCAACCGCCTTTCGCACAGTTTGGAGGTTTCGCAGGTCTCGAGAGACTTGGCGCGCACTTTGGGCCTCAATGAAGATCTCGCTGAGGCCATTGCGCTGGCGCACGACCTGGGACACACGCCGTTCGGGCACGCCGGAGAGTTCGCGCTCGATGAATGTTTAAAGCCCTACGGACTCGGCTTTGAACACAACGAACAGAGTCGACACATTGTGGAAGATCTGGAAGAAGTGTATCCGGGATTTCCCGGACTCAACCTAAGCCTGGAAGTGATCGAGGGGCTCATGAAGCATCAAACGTCATGGGATAACCCCAAGGGAGTGGAAGCGGTGAGGCCGTCGCTGGAGGCGCAAGTGGTGAACTTGGGCGATGAAATTGCGTACCAAAACCACGACGTGGATGACGGGCTGCGCAGCGGGATTTTCACTGAGAATGATTTGAGTTCTTTGGTACTTTGGCACTTTGCGAAAGAGGCTTGTGAATCGGCTGACGGGCAAATTGCCGATGAAAAAATTCGTATTTCGCGCATGGTCAGCAAAATGATCAGTTTGATGATTTGGGATATTGCCGAAGAAACAAGCCGACGATTGGAAGAGAACGGGATTAAACGCTTGGAAGATGTGTATGGTTGCCCCGAGCAGCTCGTGGGATTCTCTCGTGAGATGAAGGAAGCGAATCTTGAATTGAAGGAGTTTTTAACCACGCGGCTGTACTTTCATCCTCAAGTGGTGTCTCACTCCGAACACGGACAAGAGATCATCCGAAAATTGTTTGCAAAAAAAATCGCGGAGGGAATGAAGCCGGCGGAGCTTAGGGATTACCTGGCGGGGATGACGGACCGTTTTGCGGAGAGCCAACTCCGGGAATCTTAGGAATTTTTGGACCGGTTTGCGGTACAGGCAGTGGCTGAACCGCTTGAGACGACGGCGTAGCTTGTTTTTCTTTGAGCATCTCGATAAGAACTTTCTGCTTCACTAGGTTGCGGAGGCTGGGATCTTCCTCCTTTTGCCCTTCCGACTGGAAAATGGCCGTGAAAGATTTTTCGAGGCCGGCGAGTTTTTCGCTATCCATGGCTTTGGCTTGGAAAAGCTGAACGACTTTGTTGTCCGGGTCGCGGAGGAGGAGGCGCTGGCAGATGTCGATGACATCTTTGTGGCGGCCTTCACGCGTCCACATGCCGAGCAGTTCCAAAACGGTGTCCACATCTTTTTTAGCCATGGTGGCCTGTTGACCGGTGGCGGAAAAAGCGATGGCACCTGCCTTGTGGGCAAGCAAGTAAAGAAGAAAGAGAAAGCCGACAATTACAATTCCAACGCCGGGGAAAAACTGTTCGTACTCCATGGAAATATTGAAGCCGGCATGAACGAGAATGGCTGCAATGATGCCCTTCACCATGGTGAGTTCGGCAAAAGCGTGCGCTTCGTCGGTGCCCAGAATTTTAGAGAAAATATAAACTCCTTTGGAGCCTTGCCCTTCGAAAATACGCGTTTCCATAATGGGATGAGAGAATTTTGCCACTCCGTAGAAGTAGCCGAATACTCCCGAAGCCACCATGTGCATACAAACGGTAAAAAGCGATCGGAAAATGAGCTGCGGCAGAAGATCGGCAAGACCTCCACTTGCCCAAGCATTCCAAAAATAAAATATATTTTCCGAAAAGGCGAAGCCGAGACCGGCTAAAATGGAAACCTTTACGGCATCGTTGATGGTTTGAATGCCGCTTCTGGTTTTTCCAAGTATACGCACCACTCCGCTTTTCACAATTTCCTCCAAAATAACGGCGAGTACGAGGGCGGCCAAACCGGCGAGAGCGGAAGCCACAATGTTTTCGGAGATCGCACGATTGAGATCGAGAACGGGAAATTTCACCCAAAGATAATCGTAGAGCAAAATGAGCGGAAGCACCGTGAGGGTGCCCAGAAAAAATGCCGAGAGTAAAAGCCAGCGCGAGGTTTTACGTCCGCGGAAAAGGACAATGGACCAAATAATGGCCGGCAGTCCGGCCAAAAGGACCATAACGCCCAGGCGAATCCAGTCGTCTTGTGTAAACGCTTCGAACATGGCTAAACTCTATGTATGATTTGCCCCAAATGCAAATATAAAAGCACTTCCGTGGTGGATTCCCGTGAGGCCAATGAAGGCCGATCGATTCGGCGCCGTCGGGAATGCGAGGACTGCAAGCATCGCTTCACCACTTTTGAAAAAGTGGAAACGGCGAATTTTTTGGTGGTGAAAAAAGACAGTTCGCGCGAGAGTTACGATCGCAGCAAAGTGGAACGCGGCATTTGGAAAGCTTGCGAAAAACGGCCCGTCACGCAAGAACAAATTTCTGAAATGCTCGACCATCTGGAAGAAGTATGGAGCGCCGGCGGCAAGGAAGTTCCCGGTGAAATTATCGGGCGCGATGTGATGCACGCGCTGAAAGTCATCGATGAAGTTTCCTA
>MFXB01000005.1:797-6952 GCA_001787475.1 Candidatus Peregrinibacteria bacterium RIFCSPLOWO2_01_FULL_48_20 | reverse complement strand
TCGTTATTTTGGCAATTTTGGCTGGAATTGTCATTGTCGCCATTAACCCCGCCAGGCAAGTTGCTCAAGCCAACAACTCTCAACGTGAGAGCGATGTTCGTTCGCTTCTGGACGCCGTACAAGAATACGCCGTCGATCAGCGTGGAGTATTCCCCGCCGAAATCACTGCCACCGCCACGGTGGTGGGAAGCGGAACCGGCCAAGTGAATATTTGTACGTATTTGGTTCCGGACTATTTAACCGCCATGCCGGTGGATCCCACGGATGCCGATGCCGCTTACACCGACTGTACGTCTTATGACACGGAGTACACCATCGCCATTGATGCCGACAACCGCGTTACGGTTGCCGCTCCCGGCGCCGAGCTTTCCGAGACCATTGCGATTACTCGCTAATCACTTAAAATTTCCATTAAAGAGAGACCTCCTTTGCGTGGTCTCTTTTTATGAGAGCTTGGGCTCTGGAAACTCTTTGGATCGCATAGGCTTTTTCAAGTGCCACTTCGGCACTGATGTCTGTGGTTTCTTCCAGGGTTTCGTGGTCGCTTTGCAATTGATTGATGCGGCCCAAGGTCGCTTCGCTCAAGGAAACCAAATCGAGTGCAAAATCGGCGTTCGTCCATTCTCTTTGGGCGATGAAGCCCAATTCAATAAGGTTTCCCGTTTCTCTAAAATATTTGCTTTGATTGGCGGCGCTTTTTACTCCCAGCGTATGCACGTTGTGCAAACGATCTCCGTTCTTTACTTCCAAAGCAAGGGTTCGGATTTCGTCACTCTTTTCCCTGTAGTCTTCAAACAATCGATGTTGAAGGTAACTTTCTCGTAAGGGGTGGCCTCGAGGAGGCTTTTTCAGGATGTGTAAAATGGCTAAAACGGTATCTCTTTCCCGACTGAAAGGATTCGTATCCGCTGGGAGATTCGTGTAGCCCGAACGTTTTAAAGGAGCTTCAATGGTGGTATCCAAAGTCAGGTGCTGTGTCATTTTGTTCTCGAGGAACTCTTCACTCATTTCTCTGAAATCTTCCAAGTAATCGTGGCCCAAAGCCGCCATCATGGCTATTTTCATTCTCCTATACAGCTCTCGTCGTTTTTCTGGAGCCTCTTCTTTTTGAAGTCGCTTAAAATAACGATTCATCACATGAACGCACGAGGCGTAAACATGATTCATGACCATTTCTCCACTTTCGCGGCGGGCATTGTATTTATTGACCGCACTTCTGACGATGGGGTAGGCCATGTGACCGATAAAACTCGATTCCGTTTCATCAAAAAGATCATCCACTTCGCTCGGTGTTCGGTTCTCAAAATGGGACTTATAAACATACAAGTAGGCGAGGGCTTGGTGGAAGTAAAGTTGTTTTTCCTTAAAATGCATTTCCATCATGTCTTTTTCTTTTTCTTCGGTGGTTTTTTGTTTTGAGGTCACTCCTGCAATTTTCAGTCCCAACTGTTCTCGTAAGCGTTTAATGGTTTCAGCGATTTTTGATTGTTCGGGTTGGAAGTGTCGATGTTGATTTTTAATGATGGTGATTCCTCTTTCCAATCGATCTTTTCTCATTTTTAGATTCTCCCAAGCTTTGCAGAGAGGGTGTTCCGGAGAGAGACCTTCGGGAGGGGTGGGGAAAAACTCCTCCGGGTTGAAAACTCTTTTCTCCATCCTATAGAGATCGGTCTCATCGATTTCAGGATAGAGAGGGCTTGGGGAATAGCCCTCCTCATCCGTGGGATAGCAAAAAGGAGGGCGATTGAAGTCAAAATCGGCGTAGTCGAGGCGTACGTCGCGTTCTTCCGGGAGCTTAGATGTAGAGTCCGGTGTGCCTGCCATAATATGCCCTTAATCAGCTTAAGAGCTTAGTGAACGCCTATTCGTGGTGAGCGTCAAGCGGCCTCTTTGCTTTCGTCTTGCTCCAAAGCTAATTCTTGTTCCGGTTCGAAGCGTTGGCTGCGTGAGGTGAGCGGATTGTAGGTTTCGTAGTAGAGCTCAATGAGTTCTTGGGTATTCAGCTCTTGAACCTTGAGTCCACAGCCTTCGAGGCCGGATTTTACCGTGTTCACACGTTGGACAAGACGCTTTTTGAGTTCCTCAAACTGGCGGTGGCGTTCGTTCACTTTGGTGACCGTGTCTTGAGGGAAAATATTTTCCAAAAAGGAGGCCAGAAAGCCTTTCCGCTCTTGACCGAAAGGATCGTGCGGAATAACCACGTAAAATTGCTTTTCCATGATGTCCGCGTACTCCACCAAACGACTGATGTACTCGATGTATTCGAAGGTTTGCTTTTGAAGGAGAGGATTGCTTTGTTTTACGCCGATTTTTTTAAGTTTTTCGATGTAGTTTTCAAGGTCGAGTTTTTTGCTTCGAACCACAATTTGGATGGGGAATTCAAGCATGTTGAGGAAGTTTTGGTACGAATAAATCACGGCGTTTTGTTCTTCCTCCGATTTCAAGTTGAGGTTCACGCTGGACGTTTTTAAAACGCTGCGAAGGCCTCCGTTTTTCAAGATGACGGTATCATCGTGAATTTCCGCAATTTTGAGGTGCATTTGCGTGCTTTGCTTGGGATCTTTTTTGCCTCCCTTTACCGAATTTTGAAATTTGGGATCGCTCATAAAGGATTTACTTGAGGTTTGCTCTGTACGGTATCCAACATTTTGGTGATTTCTCCGATATTTTTGAGGCGTTCGCGGTCGCGCTCCGCTTTGTTATCGGCGTCATTCGCAGTTTGCGCTTTTTTTGTTTTTTCAGCAAATAAGGTGGCCATGTAAAGGTCGCCTCCGCCCATCACAAAGGTGCGGATTTTTGGTTTCCACATAAATTCAATCATCAGAAATACCCACTTTCCAAAAGGGATGCCGTTGATTTTCACAAAAGTGACGAGCAGGGTCAAAATGCCCGGGATCAAGGTCGGAATCAACCAAGTTTCAATAAAAAAGTTACGAGCGAGTGTGACATAAATTCCATATGTGATTCCGCCTCCCACTCCCAGCGTGATGAGCTGTTTCAGTGTGAGCGGACCCACGATTTTATCTTCAATCTGAACGTTTTGAGGGATTTTGTATTGCATCAAGTTATTATACCTTAAAACGAGCCTTTTTTCAAGGCGGTAAACCTGGTATCTTAGCTCCGCATGAAAAACATACGGAATTTTTGCATCATTGCGCATATTGATCACGGAAAGTCCACTTTGGCGGATCGTTTTCTGGAAGTCACTGGAACTTTGAGCAGCCGCGAAATGAAGCACGGGCAAATGCTCGATACCATGGATATTGAACAAGAACGGGGAATCACCATCAAATTGCAGCCGGTGCGCATGGACTGGAATCATGGCGGGAAAAAATATCAGCTCAATTTGATCGATACGCCCGGACACGTGGATTTTTCCTACGAAGTTTCTCGCAGTTTGGCGGCGTGCGAGGGGGCGATTTTGGTGGTGGACGCCAGCCAAGGCATTCAAGCGCAGACCTTGGCGAATTGCTACATGGCGCTCGAGAACAATCTAACGATTATTCCGGTCCTCAATAAAATCGATTTACCGGCGGCGGAACCCGAAAGGCGAGCCATTGAAATTGAAAATGCGCTGGGAATTTCGCGCGATGAAATCATTTGTATTTCGGCCAAAGAAGGCACGAACGTGGAGAAAGTTTTGGAGCGCGTGATTGAAAAGGTGCCTCCGCCAAAAATAGTGGATGATGATGAAACCAAAGCGCTCATTTTTGATTCCGTTTACGATCCTTATAAAGGCATTGTGGCCTATGTGAGACTTATGCAAGGGCACTTGGAGCGCGGTCAGAAAATTAAATTTTTGAACACGAAGGCGGTCACGGACATAATTGAAGTGGGTTGTTTCAAACCGAAATACAAGGCGCTGGACGGGCTCGATTCCGGAGAAGTGGGTTACATTGTGACGGGCATGAAATCGGTGGCCGATTCCCGCGTTGGAGACACCATTTGGCGTAAGGAAGGCGTGAATGTGAAGGAGTCGGATGGCACTCCTTTGCCGGGGTACAAACGCGTGACCCCCTTTGTTTATGCCGGAATTTTTTGTACCGAGGGGGAGGACTATCCTTTGTTGCGCGACGCTTTGGAAAAATTCAGTTTGAACGACAGCGCGCTCACGTTTGAGCCCGAACATTCCGGCGCGCTCGGGCATGGTTTCCGTTGCGGATTTTTGGGACTGCTGCATTTGGACATTGTGCAAGAACGGCTCGAACGCGAATACAATTTGGATTTGATTGTGACGGCGCCCAGCGTTTCCTACGAAGTTTTGCAATCGGACGGCACGGAGCTGCGTATTTCAAATCCTTCCGAACTGCCGGAGCCCAACTATGTGCAGGAAATTCGCGAACCGTGGATGAAAGTGGAAATTTTGGTACCCAAAGAATACATCGGTGCGGTGATGAAATTGCTCAATGAACGTCGCGGCCTTTCAAAAAACGTTCAATATTTGGATGAGCAACGTGTGAACGTTATTTACGAAATTCCGCTCGCTTCCATTGTGGTGGATTTTTACGACGAACTGAAATCGATTTCCTCCGGATACGCTTCCATGAGTTATGAATTTTTGGAATTTCGCGTCGGCGATTTGGTTAGGTTGGATATTTTGGTGCATCACGAACGCATCGACGCGCTTTCCATCATCATCCATCGCAGCGAAGCGCATTATCACGGCGGAGTGGTGTGCAAACGTCTCAAGGAAATCATTCCGAAAGCGCAATTTGAAATTCCTTTGCAAGCCGCCATTGGCGGAAAAATCATCGCGCGCGAGACCATCGGTTCGTTCCGCAAAGATGTGACGGGTTACCTCTACGGAGGCGATGTGTCCCGTAAAAATAAGCTGCTCGACAAGCAGAAAAAAGGAAAAAAACGCATGAAAATGTTCGGGAAAGTGGAAGTTCCGCAAAAAGCCTTTCTTGCCGTTCTGAAGAAGAACGATTAATTAATATGGCTTCACCAAGCTGAGACCTTCCAAGGCTTGAAAATGTTTCAAGTTTCTTGTGAGTAGCGTTACTTTATTGGTCAGAGCGGTTGCGGCAATGAAGGCGTCGCCAATTTCCAGGTGAGTCTGCCACTTGTGGTTTCTATAAATCTTTATGGTTTTCTGGGAAATCGCCGGAGTAATTGCGATGGATTTGAAATTTTTAACCAGTTTATCCACCGTTTGAGCGTGAACTTTCTTTTTACATCCTCTAATGAGTTCCATGTGTGTAATGGTGGAAATGGCGGCCTCTTTCAAATCTAGATCTTTGAAAAAAGCTAAAGCGGGCGGATAGCGCCTTAAGTAATCAATGAGGATATCACTGTCGAGTAAAACCATTTATTTGAGTAAGTCGGGTAAGTCACTAGGGTCCAATTTTTCTATATCTTCAAGGGCTTCCGATATCTCGTCGGTGTATCTGCCCCATTTGCGGAGTTCTTTCCCGGAAGGGAATAAGTTCTCATCTTTTAAAAGCTCCGGATTCACCAAGAATGCGCGAATTTTTCCATTCTCCAAAATGACGTAGTAGCCTTCTTTCGCTACTGTTTTCAAAAGCTTTCCGAAGCTTTTACGTGCGTCAGAGGATGAAATGAGTTTGTCGCTTGAAATGAGTAGGCTCATGAATTCATGCTACACTTCTTGGAATTTAAAGTCAATATTTTGTACAAAGTTCTGTACATTTTAGACGGACTTGACGAAAAACTGAGTTAGTGTAGAATGTGAGCTTAATTTTAAGACCTACATTTATGCCAGAACGAGTACTAAAAACCGGACAAATAAACCCAGAGGTCCTCGACCGAGTGAAGGCTGAGTTAGCCAAGCCAAAACCTCAATTGGATCAATTTGGGGAGGAAGAAATAAACTGTCTTCGAGACCTGGTTAATGAGAAAGTCGGCGCTCAATTGCCCGTAACTCCGGAATCTCCTAAAGCGAAGCTTTCTCCTGAAAAACAAACCCTCATCACACTCAAAGCCACCTTCGACGAAACCGCGCCAAAGCTCCGCCACGGTCTTTCCTGGGAAACGGTTCAGGCCAGCCTGGAAGCGGACCAAGAGGCGGTTCAGATCCTTGGTGACCTCATTGCCCGTGGAGGTAAACCCACAGTTACTGAAGACGAAAATGGACAAATCATGTGGGACGAATCGGTTGCCGATGTTCCTTTGGATGACTTCAAAGGCATCCC
>MFXB01000005.1:508-781 GCA_001787475.1 Candidatus Peregrinibacteria bacterium RIFCSPLOWO2_01_FULL_48_20 | reverse complement strand
TACGATGAAACTGCCGAAAAGAAAGTGCCAAAAGGCTGGAACTGCCGTGGGAATGCAGTGGCCGTGGCTGCAAGAATCCACTCAAGAGTGCAGCTCACAAGCAAAGCACGAGCTGAGAAGCTCGTCGCTGCAGGTTTGGTAAAAGATAATCAATCCTTTCCGTGGCTCCATACTCCGGAGGCAGAGAGGGGGAACATGAACGATCAGTACGCCGGCCGTGCCTGGTATGGTTATCTTGGCAATGTGTATCAGAACTATGCCTACTTTTGCTAT
>MFXB01000005.1:0-448 GCA_001787475.1 Candidatus Peregrinibacteria bacterium RIFCSPLOWO2_01_FULL_48_20 | reverse complement strand
TATTTTTCAAAAAAGTTGGTACTATCTTCTTGTACGGTGAATAGCCACTTGCCTCAGAGCAAGCTACCATAGAGTGGTCCCGCACCTGGAGGGAGCACGATAAAAGCTGAAGACCCCTAGGTATGAGTGAAGTCCGGCTCTATAAAGAGAGCTGAAAAAGCAAACCAATGTAATCAGAACAATGGCGCGCGGTTCTCGCTAAAGGTCTTCAGCTCCTTTGTGCTTACATTCTGGTAAAAAGACTATAAATGTCAAAATATACTTCTCGCTTTTCAGTCTTCTTGCTCCTTTCTTTGGTGTTTTCTTCCTGCACCCTGCAGGATGCTTTAACGGACATCTCAAATGAGGGCGAAAGTGTCACCATTGCCTATGCGGAACCGCTTTCCACGTACTCGCCGCTCAGTTACGAGGCGAAAAATCGCAAGTACTTGGCGAATATTTATGAGCC
>MFXB01000004.1 GCA_001787475.1 Candidatus Peregrinibacteria bacterium RIFCSPLOWO2_01_FULL_48_20 | reverse complement strand
TTCCTCGCTGAGTTCGTCCCCGACTTCTGTGGGCGTAGCGCGCGTGATTTCCACATCATCTTCCATAAAACCCACTTCCTTGGTTTGGAAATAGGTACGCCCGCAAACGGGGCAGGTCACCACCTTTTTATAAAGCACCGTGTGCAGCGTGTCCGGTGCCAAGCGCAGCGCTTCCGGAGGCAAAGATTCACCTTTGAGCAAATCCGCGTATTGGTGGCGCCCCAATTTACTGCAAACTTCGCACCGGCTGACTGGAATTCGTTTTTTCACGTTTCCATTCTTGCAGAAGAGCGGCGCTTTGGCTACAATCCCCACGCCAAGCCACACCATACAGGGCCGTCGTATAGTGGTAGTACAGAGGTCTCCAAAACCTTTAGCGCGGGTTCGATTCCTGCCGGCCCTGCCATTGATCTGTTAGCGGTATTGGCCCTTGTTTAAAGGCATAGAAAATGGGATATTTTAGCCATGGAATCTCGTTTCGCGAGCACATTGCTGGTGAGCGTATTGGTGCTGGCGGGTTGTCAAAGTGAGGGGGGTCCAGACATCCTTGACGCTATCAATCCGGATGCCTATGCCCTGGAAACTCTCATGCCAGAGAACGGGGGTTCCGATTGCCGATTGATTGAAGTTGCAAGCGATAAAGAGGTCGCGGGTTTTTTTGTTGATGGCATAAGAGGTGAGGAAGCCTGTAGGATGATTGGCTTTTGGGATCGAACGGTCTTTGCTCAAGTCACTCCTGATGATTTTGACGGTGGTGGCGGCTTTTATGATCCTATGTTTACATTTTATAGCATCGATGTAGACACGGGTGAGGTCGAAGACTTAGGGTATTTTATTTCATGGACGGACAGCGGCTCGCTTCAACACAAAGGTGCATTTTCCACTGATGGTTCAGCCGATGCGCTGGTTCTGTATGATTTTGATGCCGGGGGAAAAATCACATTTGTAATTCCCGAGATGTTTTCAGATGTTGGGTTGCCTTTTACAAGTAACGATGCCTCTCAGGTGGTTTTTAGCGCCGCAATAGGTGAAATGTTACCCGGAGAAGAATGGCCAACGTTGTTTGGTATGAGCATTTTTATGGGTGACGTAAATACGGGTCTTGCTGAAGAAATTTATAATTACGAAGGTTGGTTATATTTAGCAGGGTGGTCCGGAGAGAGAATTAAGTTTTCCGAAGAGGGAAAGACTTGTTATCTTAACAAAGATGGTACCGATAAACTATGTGTGTTTGATTCCGATTCTTGGCTTTATGTGGTAAGGGACAGGGTTGATATGGATAGCTTCCAAATGATTTCCGACGGGTACGCGAAAGATAAAAGTAACATTTACTTTGAGACAGGCTTTGCCGGAGTCGTTGTCTTTGAAGATGCAGATCAAGAGACTTTTCAAATTATTGACGAAGAATGGGCTATCGGGCTTGATAAAGATTACGTCTATGCAGGTAATAACGGTAAACTTGAAGCAGATACAGCGACATTTGAAATTCTCAACAAATATTACGCTCGTGATAAAGATGAAATATTTTTCATCACGTATTATGATGGTGCGTATTTAAGATTGGTAGGTGACGCTGATCCGGCCAGTTTTCAAATTTTAAGAGGGGACATCGCAAAGGATAAAAATAATGTCTATATGTCTCTACCTTCTTACGAGGGAACGGATATGGGAGCCATTGAGGGTGCTGACCCCGCTAGTTTTGAAATTTTAGGCGGTTTTTTTAGGGATAAAAATAAAATCTACTTAGGCTCCAAGCCCCTTGATTTAGAGATTGATGTAGAAACCTTTCAACGCAGCGCTGTCGAGCCCTACTATTTTTATGATAAAAATGCGATCTTTCTGGGTTACTTTGAGCTTGGACGTTATGAAGGGATTGACCAAGCCAGCTTTAAAATCACTTATAAGCAATCGGCCGGTGGGGCTGACGAGGGGGCTGTGCTCATATCAGCGGAAGACAAAAATCACCACTATGAGCTCAGAGCTTTGAATTTTTGGGATGGTGATTCAATGTGGGTTTATGATTCGGAGTTACATCAAACGGAGTGGGTGGTTTTGGATTAGACCGGAGGTAGACGTTCGGCGGTTCTACGTCGGCCGCCATGTTAACCCATTGATTCTAATGGTTAACATGTGTTAACATGTATATGTACTTAGTTAACAATATGGATGATTTTTTAACGACGGGTGAAGTTGCAAAACTGCTCGGCATCAGCAGAATAGCGGTTTTTAAGAAGATTCAGTCGGGGGTACTTCCCGCCAGAAAAATAGGAAGGAACTATGTCGTTAAACGAGAAGATCTTCAGCTGCAATCGGCCGTTTTAACGGAAGAAAAGAAAGAAACTCTCAATCGGTCCGTAGATAAGGTTATTGACGACTACGGAGAGACTTTAAGATTGTTAAAAGATGCCTAAAAAACCGATTAAAATTTTAACAGTTCCGGAAGTTGCTTGGATTGCGCATACTCTAGCCATTCGTTGGATGGAGTGGGACGAGCCTATCCCGCCTTTTTCGACGCGTTTCCCTCATCGCTTGGAAAGTTGTTTGTTGGTTCCTTTTCAAACTTTTGGAGGACGACAGTTGTATAAAGGCTTCTTGGGTAAAGCGGCCATTTTGTTTTATTTGCTGATTAAAAATCATCCTTTCCAAAACGGGAACAAACGCATTGCCGTTACCACTCTTCTTGTTTTTCTGAAAAAGAACGAGCAGTGGCTCAAAGTGGATACAAAGGAATTTTATAACTTTGCGGTGTGGGTGGCCACGAGTCCGCCATCTGTAAAAGACGAGACCGTGCAGGCGATTGAAAAGTTTCTTAAGAGGTATTTGGTTAAGTGAGCGCCGGTTGACGTAATGGCACTTTAGTCTATAATGAATCCTTTTGTTCTATAAAAACGATGAAACCAAGAAGACCATGGGATGATGTGGATTCAGGCGCCGAGGAAAGGTTTTTGGCTTATCATACGGAGTTGGAACGGTTAAAGGCGGGTTTTCCGGGGACTTTGAAAGTGGAAGTTTCCTCTGTTTTGGGGGTCAAAGCTTTGGATAGGGAAAGAAAAGAGGTGGGGGCTATGGTGGCCATGGTGGTTGAAGAAGACCCGAACGATCTTTTTATTACACATCTCAACGTTGCAGACACTTGGAGACACCGCGGCCTAAGTTCTCTTTTGCTGGGATATGCACTATGTGCTCGGCCTCACGTGAACAGTATTTCGGGGATGCTTCGGCTGACCAATTGGGAAGTGTATTCCACTTTGCGCGCAAGCGGGAAAAGTCACGAGGAAGCCCTCAAAGGAACGCCCGCTTATAAAATTCGCGCTCGATTCGGCTTCAAGGAAATTGATCCAAGTTCTTTAATTTACAGAGAGGGGGATGAGGTGCGCCTTAAGACCGGGCATTCAATACACCTTGCTGTGTGAACCGATATCGACGAAGGTGAAAACGATGATCGTTCTATCATTTACAATTTTTTTTCGATAGATTGCTCGAATGTCATGAGCCACGGAAAAGGACCATTCACCTTTTCTTTCCCCTTGAAGTTCGTGGGTTCTTAGAAGCGGATGGAATTCATCGTCCAAAAATAAATCCAACTGCTTGATGAATTTATTTCGCCACTTTTTCTGCAATTTTAAAAAAGTTTTTTCAAATCCTTTGGTGCGTTGGACGATCTTTTTCATTGTGCCAGAGCTTTAAAGCTGGTGAGACAAGCTTTCTTACCTTCTTTTGTGGTAACATCAAAAGAGGCCGTGATTTCATCGTCCGAATGCATCAGGCCGAATTCCAATTTCCCATCGTTATAAGCTTTGACCGCTTGATGGATTACGAAAGTTAAAGTAATCCCTTCCGCTTTTGCTTTGCTTTGGGCTTTTTTCTTCAGTCTCTCCGGCATTTTGATCGTGAGATTGTTCATAGTGTTTACTTGTCTGCACATATTTTACACGTGCACCGGTTTTTTAGCAAGTTCGTGTATTTAAATTACTAAAAGCACAAGACCGATGGTGGTGCTTGCGATTCCAAGCGTTTGTTGGCGATTGATTTTTTCTTTAAAAAGAAGAACTCCGAAACATGCAACCACAACGGGAGCGGTGGAAGTGATGCCGGTTACGATGGCGATGCTGCTTGCTTGGAGGGCAAAGCTCACCGCAACGAGGCCGAGGGCATCCAAAAATCCAATGAGCCCGATCGCCGCAGAAGTACGGTTTGCCGGAAGAGAAAGACCGGAGCCGCTTTGGAGCAGAAAGGGAAGGCTCAAGAGAGCGGTCATTATTTTCAGACTGCCCGTCAGTTCCCATTCTCCGTAAAGTTCGGCGGGCTCTCTGAGCAAAAAGTAAAACAGACCCCAAGTCAGCATGGAGATGAAGGCCACCAAAGATCCCGAGTCCACCCATCTTTTGGCACGGTGATCGACGCTGACCAAAAAGAGACCGATGATGGCCGCCCCCACACCTATCCATTGAAGCGTGGAAGGGTATTGATTGAGGAAAATCATGGCGAGCAGAATGGCCGGAACGGACCAGGAGTATACGATGGGTAAACTCAAGGCGATTCCTTTGCATTGGATGGCTCTGTAGAAGAAAAACATCCCAATCACATTTATGATTGCAAGGATTAACACCCATGCCCAACTTTCAAGAGCTATGTTTTGGATTTTTCCCGTTATGAGCCCAAGCGCAAGAATGGTGGTGCCGCCCAGAAGTTGTCCCCAGAATGAGACGAACCAAATGGATCGTTTCCCGAGCACGTATTTTGCCATGAGGTCTGCAAGCGACCAGCTGAGGAGTGTGGTAAGAGCGAGGAGGGGGCCCATTTGTCCCGAGCTTAACACAGTTGCAAGTTTTGGAGGAGAGTCTTATAATGGGCTCACTTTTTCCACACACACCATGAAGAACGCAACACTGGTATCTTTATTTGTCGGCGCTTTGCTGGCCGTTTCTTTTATTTCGACCGCGTTTGCCGCTTGGAACGGGAGCGTTGATTCGTGGCCCGCTTCCGGCGATGCGGTAAAAATTAGCGGATCTTTGGAGAGCGTAATGCCGAATATTGAGCCGAGCGGATTGGCGTGGCACAGCGGACGCAATCAACTTTTGGTGGTGGGTGATGAAGGAGAACTGGCGGCCATGAACGTGGACGGCAGCAATGTGAGCACATGGAACGTGGGCGGGGATTTGGAGGACGTTGCGGTGGCGGATCCGTCATCGTCGTATGTTTATTTGGCCGATGAAAACGGAAAAATTGTGAAGTTCGATTTGAGCTCCGGCACAACGGTACAGTCATGGAGTGTGACGACATGGATGCCGGAAGTGTCCTGCGGAAGTTGGGGAACGTGCGGAATGGAAGCTCTCACTTATGCGGACGGGTATTTCTATGCCGGTTATCAATACACGGGCGAGATCTTTGTTTTGGATTTGAGCGGCAGCACGGCGGTGAAAGTGGCGGAGTGGAGCGGTCTTTCCGATTACGGTTATACGAATGTGAACGGACTTCATTATCGCGATGGATATTTGTATGCGCTCTACAGTTGGGTGATGGCCGTGATGGATACCGACGGCACGGTGCTTGAGGTCTATTATGTGAAAGGCAGCGCTCAAGAGGGGCTTGCTTTGGGCAACGATTCCAACGGCGATGGCGATGCGGATATGTTCATTGCGCAGGACACGGGCGGAGTTTACGGCTACGACGAATTTCCTTTGTATGGATGGAGTGCTCCCGCGCCGGAACCCGATCCCGAGCCGGTGGATCCGGACAGCGATGGCGACGGGGTAGCGGCTTCGCTCGACTGTAACGACGCGGATGCTTCCGTGAGCGTGTACGCGAATTTCTACACGGATGCCGATTTGGATACGCTCGGTTCGGACACGGTGGTTTCTCTGTGCAGCGCGACGGCGCCGAGCGCTTACTCGTCGAACTCGAATGATACGAATGATTCCATTTCGAATTACAATGTGGAAATTAAGGGAGATAGGATTTCCAACGACAACGATACAACGATTGATGAGCGCAATACCGTGAGCCAGAACGGGTATCATCCGTACTTCGGGACTTTGGATCCCGCCGGTTCGTCGAGCGGAAAGATCACGGGTTATTGGGGACTGATCAACGGTTACTATGCCGTTCGTTACGCGGATAATTCCGTTTACGAATATCGGGCTTTCAACACGAGGACACGAACGCTCACGAAGCTTCGTTTGAATTCCGGCGGATACTTGAATGTTACACTCGGAAGTTCAACGGTGACCGTGAACGGATATACCGGTATTACTCGGTAAGGCGGCGTAGTTCCTCGCGCACTACGGTGCGGTCGTCCCAAGGAGAACTTTTTCCGTCGATTACGATGGATTGTTCGGCGCCTTTACCGGTGATGAGAACGATGTCGCCCTGGCGGGCGAGGGAGAGCGCGCGACGGATGCCTTCACGGCGGTCTTCAATGACAAAAAGATTTTCACCGCGGACTTTGCCGTGAGTTTCGGCGGCGGCCGCGATGTCTTCGGCGATTTCGGTGGGATTGTCTTCGTAAGGATCGACGTTGCTCACAATAACGATGTCGGCGAGTTTCGCGGCAAGTTCGCCCATGACGGGGCGCTTAGCTTTGTCGCGGCCGCCGCCTTCGGCACCGAGCAGGATGATGGTCTTTGCGTGACGGGGTTTCATGGCGTTGGCCGTTTGGAGCACATGGGTGATACTTTGTTTTTCGTGAGCGTAATCCACAATCACGGTGAATTTTTGTCCTTCATCAATCACTTCCATTCGGCCCGGAATGAGCGTGAGTGTTTTTAGGCCGTGTGCAATTTTGCTGTCCGGCACGCCGAGCAAATTGGCCACCAAAATGGCGGGAAGAGCGTTGTACACGTTGAACTTCCCCAGCACGCCCAATTTGTATTTTTGTTTGCCCACGAGGAAGCTCACGCCGCCCGAAAGTTCTTGAATATTTTTTGCGTGGCAGTCGGAAGCGGCATCCAAGGAATAGGTTAATTTTTTATCGGCGTGGAAGCGCAGAAAGGCGGAGGCGTGCTCGCTGTCGCGGTTGGCAATAATCACTTTTGGAATTCTTTTTCCGAAAAGAGATTTGCGTTTTCCGCGGAGAGCCGCGAACATTTTTTCTTTCATTTTTTTGTATTCTTCAAAACTGCCGCCGTGGGATTGGAGGTGCTCCGGAGTAAGGTTGGTGAACACGGCGAAGTCATAAAAAACCCCCACGTGGCGGAATTGTTTAATACCCTCCGAAGTGGTTTCCACCACGCAGGCTTTGCAACCCGCTTTTACCATTTCCTTCATGAGCCTTTGAATGGTGAAACGGCCGGGCATGGTCATGTGGTAGCTGTTCATCAACTCCTTTTCGCCGATGCGAATGTTCGCCGTGGAAATGAAGCCGGTTTTTATGCCGCCGGCCATGAGACAGGCCCAAATAAAGTTTGCCGTGGAGGTTTTTCCTTTCGTGCCCGTGATCCCGATTGTGATCATTTTTTTGGAAGGTCGGCCGTACACAAAAGCCGCCAATTGAGCTACGCAGTAGTGGTAGTAAAGAACGACACTTTCCGGCAGTAATTTTTTAAGCAGTTTTTTCATCTGTCGGGGGGGATACTGTAATAGTCGAAAAGAAATTCCATGACTTTGTGGAAGACTTGTCCGCTCGTCGCCTCGGCCCATTCGGAAGAACGCGGATGATCCATTTTCACGAGCACCAGAAATTCCGTGTCTTCAATGGGGCCGTAACCGATGAAGGTTGTGATGGTGGCTCCGGCGCCTCCAACCGCTTCGCCGTTTTTATATGTTTGGGCGGTTCCCGATTTTCCGGCAATATAGTGGTCCTCGAGCGCAATTTTGGACGTGTATTGATTCACTACGGAAGTGAGCATGGCCGTGATTTCGCTTGCCGTTTTCGGTTTGATGACTTGCGCCACAATTTCCGGTTCGAAATCTTCCACGGTGCCATCAGCGTATTCAATTTGTTTGATGAGGTAAGGACGCATCATGGTTCCGCCGTTACCGAGAGCCGTGTATGCTTGAATGAGCTGAAGCGGAGTCATGGTGATTCCTTGTCCGAAGGCTTTCGTCACCATTTCCGATTCGGTCCAGTTGTCCGAATGCTCGACGTCCCCTTGCACTTCATCGTTAATGCCCAGGCCGGTTTTTTCGAGGAGGCCGTAAGCTTTCAAGTAAGAATAAAACAAACCGGCGCCCATTTTTTTCACCACAAAAGTCATTCCGGTGTTGCAGGAATGTTCCAAGACTTGGGTCATAGTCTCGAGGCCGTGGTATTGTTTGTTGAAAGTTTCAATGAAGTAGTCGTAGGTACTTGTAAATTTGTTGAAGTCCACGCCGATGGGGCCGCTGTCCATGAACGTGGTGTTGGGAGTGAGCTCGCCCGCGTCTATAGCGGCGGACATTGTGAGCG
Source organism: Candidatus Peregrinibacteria bacterium RIFCSPLOWO2_01_FULL_48_20 (assembly GCA_001787475.1). Lineage (GTDB taxonomy): Bacteria > Patescibacteriota > Gracilibacteria > UBA1369 > 2-02-FULL-48-14 > 2-02-FULL-48-14. Next base: position 7,759 of record MFXB01000004.1, on the reverse strand, counting down.
CTTTGAACACGGACCCCGGTTCGTACACCTCCTGAATCATTTTGTTTTTGTAGACTTCGGGACCCCAGGTGTTTTTGTAGGAATAGTATTTGCCGCTTTCTTCGGGATCTTTAAAAATTTCAATGCGAACATCAGTGTTTTCATCGATATAGTAAAAGTAGCGCGGTTCCTCTTCCGTTCCCGTGACGCGAATTTTATCAAGCTTGTCCCCGGGGATGATAATTTCCACTTTTTCAAAGACTTCACTGTAAAGATTGGGATTGTAGGTTGGGTATTGGGCCATGGCCAAAACCGCGCCCGTTTGCGGGTTCATCACAATAATTTGTCCGCTGTCCGGACGGAAAGCTTCCACGCCCTCTTTCAAAAATTCCTCGACTTTGGTTTGGATGGCGCGATCGATGGTGAGTGTGATGTTTGCCCCGTCCACCGCATCTTCAATGACGCTGTCGCCCACGGTGATTTGATTACCGTACGCATCCACTTTGGAAGTGAAAATTCCATCCGCGCCCTGGAGGATCTCGTTGAAAGTGCCTTCAATGCCGTACTGGCCGGTTCCGTCTCCCGCCACGTAACCCAGCACCTGAGCGGCAAGATCTTGTTCTGGATAGTAACGGAAGTATTCTTCCTGGAGCCGAATGCCGAGGAAAACGGGATCCGCGTCCAATCCGTCCGAAGCCAAAGAGTCTTCCTTCAAAATGGTTTCGATTTGTTCCGAAACGGCCGGGTCCAATTTACGAGCCAGAACCACGTAGCGATTTTTCCCCAGCAAAATCGTTTCGAGATTTTCAATTTCATCATCGGTGCTGCCGAACACTTCGCCGAGTGCTTTTGCCACCTTTTTCTTATCGCCGATTTTTGTGGGGTAAGCGTAAAGCTGCCCTTCACCGGTGAGTTCCACACCTTCCAAATGCAGAGCTTTGATCTCTTCTTGTTGTGTTGCGTCGAGATCGGTGGTGATGAGAATGATGTCACGCGTCTTATCGGCCAGCGTGTCTTCAAGAGTTTGGCGGTAAGCCGCGCTGAGTTCTTCATCGTTCTTTAGTTTGAGTTTGGAAAGGGCTTCTTCACGGAGAACGGCGTTTTCCAATTTCAGGATGGCTTCGTATTCTTCTTCATAGCGTTTTTGGTCCAGCTCCTTCTCGGTTTCCAAATCGAAAAGAAGAGGGGCCAGAGTTTCCGCGACCGCAGCGGGCTCCTTAATCAAGGTGGGGTCGGCGTAAATCATATCGAGCGTGGTGTTCGTAGCCAAGGTGTAGACCTCCCCGGAATGGTAATCTTCAATCAAAATTTCTCCTCGACGAGCGGGGAGGGTGGTGTAACCGTATTGTTCGCGCTGAGCAACTTCTTCGTAGTAACCGTGTGCAATAACCTGCAGATAGAACAAACGGATCAAAATGATTCCCGTCACCACGTAGATGGCGATGAAGAGCGGGGTAGTGCGGTTGAGTCTTAGGCGCGTTTCCATAGACACGTATCTTAGCTTTTGTTAGCATACCCGCGCAACACTCGCCGTAGGCGAGCCTATAAAAGTTGTTGCGAAGCAAATCAATATGCATCGAAAAACGACTCTAGCCAACGGTCTTCGCGTAGTCACAGACAGTATTAAAGGAACCGAGGCGGTTACCGCGCTCGTTCTGGTCAGAGCCGGTTCACGCTGGGAACACCGGGAAATCAATGGGATTTCTCACTTTTTGGAGCACATGTTTTTCAAAGGGGCAAAAAAATACAAAGATGCCAAGTCCGTGTCCGAGGCGATCGATGGAGTTGGAGGGGACTTCAATGCGTTTACTTCCAAGGAATATGCGGGTTATTTTGTGAAAGTGGCGAGCAAGCACATGAAGCTCGCGCTGGATGTGATTTCGGATATGCTGCTCCATTCGCGTTTTGATCAAGAAGAAATTGAAAAAGAACGCGGAGTGATTTTGGAGGAATTCAACATGTATCAAGACACGCCCATGTACCAAGTGGCCTGGAATTTTGAACGGGCCGTTTTTGGCAATCAACCGATCGGTTGGGATGAAGTGGGAACCAAGGATGTGATTCGCGCTTTGCAGCGCGAAGATTTTGTAAAGTATAAGGAGTCGCTGTATACGCCGGGAAACATGGTGGTGAGTTTGGCGGGCGCCGTGGATCACGATGAAGTGGTGGAGATGGTGCAAAAATATTTTCCAATGGAGTCGGCGGAACCCACTCGGACAATGCTTCCTTTCGAAGCGGGACTGAGCACGATGGAAAAAGTCACTTTGCAAAGCAAAAAAACCGAACAAACCCATTTGGTTTGCGGAGTTCCCGGACTTCCGGAAGAGCATGAAGATCATTACGTTTTGAAAGTGCTATCCTCCATTTTGGGAGGTAATATGAGTTCGCGCATGTTTTTGGCGGTTCGTGAAGCAAAGGGTCTGGCTTACTACATTTCTTGCGGAACGGAGGACTATCTCGACACCGGAGTTTTCTATACGCGAGCGGGCGTGGACATCAACCGTCCGACCGATGCTGTGAAAGCCATTATTGAAGAATATGCAAAAATTGCGGCGGAGCCCGTTCCCGAGGCCGAGCTCAAAAAAGCCAAGGAATTTTTAAAGGGCAAACTGGTCCTTTCTTTGGAAGATTCCGAACATGTGGCTCAAATGCATGCTCAAAGCGAACTTCTTTACGATAAGTTGAGAACTTTGGCCGATATTTCCAAAGCCATTGATGAGGTAACCGTGGAAGATGTTCAACGCATCGCGCAAACCTTGCTCAAACCCGAACTGCTGCATTTGGCGCTGATCGGTCCTTATGAAGACAAAGGGGAGTTTGAGGTGCTTTTCTAATACTCGGCTTTGCCGAGCGCTTTGACTTTTTCAGAGATTTAATGCACCCTATGCGCATGGAACGAACGCTTGTCCTCATCAAACCTGACGCTCTGCAACGCGGGCTCGTGGGGAAAATAATCACTCGATTCGAGGAAAAAGGCTTGAAAATGGTGGGTTGTAAAATGATGAGTCTCGATGAAGCGCTGCTGCGAGAGCATTACGCACATATTGCCGACAAGCCATTTTTCCCGGGAGTCTCTCAATTTATGAAGAGTTCTCCGGTTTTGGCCATGTGCTTTGAAGGGCTGGAAGCGGTGGAGGCCGTTCGCCTCATTACGGGAGTCACAAAGGCTCGCCAAGCGGATGGAGGAACCATCCGCGGTGATTTTGCCATGAGCGTATCTTGCAACGTCATTCATACTTCCGACTCACTCGAAACCGCGGAAAAGGAAGTGCCGCGTTTCTTCAAAGCGGATGAGTTGCACGAGTACTACAAGAGTGAGTACGAGCACGTTTATAATGAGGAAGAACGCGAATAATTATGGATGAACCTTTGGTGGAAACGAAGTTCATGGGCGTGCTCAATTTGACTCCCGACAGTTTTTCGGATGGCGGTCGTTTTAAGGAGTTTGGAGGTTTGGAAGATGTTGTGACGGCGGCACGGCACATGGTGGAGGATGGAGCTGAAATTTTGGATTTGGGCGGGGAATCGACGGGACCCGGATCGCAAGATGTTTCCGCTGAAGAAGAGCTTCGGCGGGTTTTGCCGGCTTTGAAGCTGATTCGGGAGGCTTTGCCTGAAGTGATTTTGTCCATCGATACTTGGAAAAGCGAGGTGGCCGAAGCCGCTTTGGAAGCGGGTGCAAACCGGGTGAATGACGTGACGGCGGGGCGAGGGGATTCGCGCATTTTTGAGGTGGTTGCGCGTTTTGGCGCGCCGATGGTACTCATGTATTCCAAACAAAATTCACCGCGCACAGACAGAACCGTGGTGAACTACGACGATGTGATGCAAACGATTAAAGTATTTTTGGCCGAACGCATTGCGACGGCGCGCGCGGCGGGAGTCCATGAAATTATTATCGATCCCGGAATGGGCGCTTTTGTGAGCGGCGAGCCCAAATACAGTTATGAAATTATTGACCGGATTGAAGAGTTGCGTGATTTGGGTTGTCCTATTTTGGTGGGGACTTCACGGAAGGGCTTTTTGGGCGAGGACAAACTCGGAATGACGTTATGGACGACCTTGGAGTTGCAGGGGAAGGTGGATTACTTGAGGGTGCATGATGTGACTGAGAATTTGACGGTACTTTGACTTCAATTCAGCCCGTCGTGTTTGCGCCGGAGGTCGTTTTGTGTTACAATATAAAGATAATGTATTTCAAAGCCTCCATCGTATGCACGAACATAGTGAATACTCTCCGGCTCCGGTTGAAAAGTCGCCTTCCCCGAGTAAGCCGGACGTTCAACTTGATCAAAAATTTAAGACTGAAAAGCAGACTGAAGACAGGCTTGATGCATTGGAAAATTCCTTATTTCACTTGAGCGATAACTTTCCGGGTTTGGATACGGATGGTTTTTACGAAGAACTCTGCGGTCTTGTTTATGGAGCAGAACTGCCTGCCGATAAGCTTGAAAGCTTGGTGGATACACTTGATCAGTATGATTTTTCGGATAAGGGACGAGAAACTTTTAATAAGATGGTGAAAGAAGGGGATACACAATATCTTTGTTACCTTTTGGCAAAGAATACGCATAGCTTCAATGTGGTAAAATTGTCTAATATGAATGATCGTGAATTCGATAGTATTCGCCGGGCTATCAGTGATTTGTCACCGGTTACGGTGAGAGTCAAAAAAGGTGAGGTTTATAAAGGATGTATGATAGTTTCATTTCCTTCAGGTGAGTTGCGGGTGGATCTCCTTTACGGGGTCAAAGAATCCGGCTCGGTTACCACCGGTGAAACTCCCGCTCCCAAAACCACCTATCATTCGATTGATCCCAATTCGCTCGAAATTGAAGACGCCCGTGTGTTGGAAAAACAATTTGAGGCCGATTTAGCTTCCGGAGATTACTATGAAGGCGTGGAGTCTGAAGATATTGATCCAACCGAGGAAATAAACCCATTCTCGATGACAGATGACGACATGGCGAAATGGAATGAGGCCGCCAGCAGCGAAACAACAATTTGACGGTTTCTTTGTAGGTCGGCTACAATTCCAGTCTATGACTACTTTGCAAGTGCAAAATTTGGCAGGCAAAATTGCTCCTTTTGTTAAGGAGTATAATGTGCAGTACATTGCTTTGTTTGGATCTCGTGCTCGAGGTGACGCAAAGAGAGACAGTGATTTCGACTTTCTTGTTCGGTTTGAGAGGCCAAAGAGTCTACTTAAAGTCATTCACATGGAACGGCAACTCTCACGTATGTTAAAGAGAAAAGTAGATTTAGTGACTGAAGGTGCCCTAAACCCTTTGCTTAAAAATAGTGTTCTTGAAGATGCAAAAGTTCTCTATGAAAAAAAGTGATATTTTTTACGTGTTATCTATCCTTTTTGCGATTCGTCGTATAGAGAAATACTTATTTAACCGAAACTCAAAAGAATGATTGAGGTTTTTCTAGAGGCCGATCCAAAGACACAAAAATATCTAAAATAGCTATGCTCGTTACCAAAGATTTCAATTTCGATGCGGCGCACTTTCTTACTAAGTATCACGGGAAGTGTGAGCACTTGCACGGTCATACCTACAAACTAAGGGTAACGGTGGAGGGAAGGGTTCAAGAAAACGGTTTGGTTTTGGATTTTGGTATTTTGAAAAAAATCGTAAAAGAACAGGTTTTGAGCAAGTATGATCATCGCTCGCTCAACGACTACTTTGAAAATCCGTCGGCGGAAGTGGTGGCGCAGGCCATTTGGGATGCTTTAGTCGATTTGCCGGCCTTGCTCAAGGCGGAGGCTGGTGATCCCAATCTTCCCGATGAGATCAAGCGCTTGCTTGAAGGGGAAGGGGAAAAGGAAGTGAGCGATCATGTGCGGCTTTACGAGGTAGTTTTGTGGGAAACGCCCGATAGTTTTGTTAGTATTCGAGCATGAAAGTCTTTTTGGGACTCGGGACGAACTTGGGCGATCGAGAAATGAATTTGGTTAGGGCCAAAGATTTGCTCATGAAGCACGATGTGTTGGTGCTGGGACAGTCGAAGGTGGAAGAAACGGAGCCGCTGGGCGGACTCGATCAGCCGAAGTATTTAAATCAAGTGGTGGAGTGCCAAACGGAGTTGCAGCCGGAGGCGCTTTTGGGCGTGTGCAAACAGGTTGAGAAGGAGATGGGAAGGCCGGTAGAAGTTTCCCTTGGGAATGTGCAGTTTGGGAAGAAGAGTAAGGAAGGGAAGATCGGGCTACGCCCGAGATGGGAGTCCAGAATTATCGACATCGACATTTTATTCTACGGGGAGCAGGTGGTGGATTTGCCGACTCTGAAGATTCCACATCCGGGAGTTCTTGAGCGCGGTTTTGTATTTAGGGGCGTTTTAGAACTGGCACCGGATTTTGTCCATCCCGCAACGAAAAAACCATTGAAACACTCGCCGAAGGCGACTCCCTCTGGCATAATGCAGCCATGATGAGTCCCAGGCAACGCGAGCTTCGTTTGGCGGCACTTGAGCTGATTTCCAAGATGGGGCATGGACACAGTGGACGGATGCTTTCGTCCATCGATCTTATTGAAGGGCTTTATTTCGGGAAGGAGAACGAGCGGCAGATTTTTAAGCACAAGCCGAACATGCCGCAGTGGGAGGAACGCGATTTTTTTGTTTTATCCAAGTTGGAAGCTTTGCCGGCTCTGTACGCGGTACTGGCAAAGGACGGTTATTCGGTTCCCGAAGTGTTGCCGGTTTTTCCGAATCGTAAAGTGCCCGGCGTGGAAGTGACCACCGAAGAGCACGCGTACGGTCTTTGCATGGCGGTGGGGATGGCGCAGGCCATTAAAATGGATAGACTCAATCAACATGTGTTTTGTTTGGTGGGCGATTATGAACTTGATCATGGAAAGGCGTGGGAAGCCATTATGACGGCCGCTGAAAATAAACTGGAACGGCTCTGTTTGATTGTGGATGAAAACGATCCGCGCGACTGGCCGATTCAAGAGCGTTTTGAATCGTTTGGCTGGAAGGTGATTAAACTCAGGGACGCGCACGACACCGACGAAATTGTCTACGGCTACATGAAAGCGCGCCTCACTTTGCGGAAGCCCACATGCATTTGGGCACCGACGAAAAAGTCGGCGGGCGTACCGTTTGCCGAGCGGAAACCCGAGTATGATGATGCCATTTTTTCCGAAGCGGAACTGCAAGAAATTAAATCCATTTTAATTTAATGATTGATATCAAACTCACACAAATCGCGCTAAAAATTAAAAACCTCATCCTCATTGATGTGAGTTTCCCCAAAGGGCGGTTTACGGAATTCAAAAAAGCGTATGAAAATCGGTACTTGCACATGCCTTGCCGAGCTTCATCGGCGGGAATTTTGGCGGGAGGCCTTTCAAATTTTGGGAAAGTGGTGGTACTTTACGGGGACGGTTTTAACGACTGCAATTTACCGGACCAAACCCTGAACGTGAAGGTGCTTAAAGAAGATGCGGAGGGTTCGCTCATAACGCTTGAAGAGGATTTAAAAGCCTTTGGGCCCGCAGTTTTATTGATTCCTGAGGAAGATTAAAGTAAAGTCCAAATAAACACAGTCATCATGGTTAAAACGACCCTTCGCCTCTTCTCCGGAACTTCTCACCCGCAGCTGGCGGCGGCGATTGCCAAAGAGCTGAAAGTGTCGCTTTCGAAAATGCACATTTCGCGTTTTGCTTGCAATGAAATTTATGCCAAGCCCGAGGAAACGGTAAGTGTCGCTTTCGAAAATGCACATTTCGCGTTTTGCTTGCAATGAAATTTATGCCAAGCCCGAGGAAACGGT
>MFXB01000003.1 GCA_001787475.1 Candidatus Peregrinibacteria bacterium RIFCSPLOWO2_01_FULL_48_20 | reverse complement strand
TTCAAGCGGCGGTACATAAAGCGTCACGGCTTGAAAGCCGACACCTATAGTAATGTAGGGGCCTACCGCAAATCCGCCTTCTTTTAGTCCAACAGCACCCACAATTCCCACTCCCACAAATTTCACTTGCTTGTACCAAACGGTGAAATCTTTGGTGACTCCCAAAGCGATCTGTTGATCCAGATAGCCTTTGTAGGCTTCTTTGAGTTGTGCTTTTTGAGCTGGGATTACATCCAGAGTGTCAATGGCCGCGTAAGCGTCTGTTTCCAGAGCCTTTATTTCTTCCGGATGTTTTCCTCTGAATTCACTGATTTTCTTATCTAAAACTCTACCGAGGTTTCGTTCTGCTCCAAGAGAGGCACCGGCGGTGAGTTCAGAACTTGCAAAGACACCGAGGTCTCCGCTCCAAATGCGATCCTTTCCAAATTCATAACCTACTCCGAATCCCGCAATGGCGGCCGGACTGGCTGTATTGGTAACAATTTTTGCATAAAGATCCGCGTGCCAACGTCCTTCTTTACCGAAGTTGAGTTGGTAAATAATGCCCGCGCTGGTTCTAATAACAGGATTGATGGTATTCTTTGAAGCCAAAAATTCCAATTTAAAGCCGTGTCCAAGATCCGCTTGCGCACCGGCGGAAAGGCCGGCGCTGTAAGAGGCCCATTCATCCATATTCTCGAAGTTGTGGACGGCCGCGTAGGCTCCCACCACTCCATAAATTCTATTTTCCGCCGCTTTGACCAAGGCAGCGGTTTCTTCTTCACTTAGACCTTCGCTTTGTGCGGCTCGCATCACTTGGTCTGTGAGCGGATCGTCACTTTGTTTGCGTTCAGCCTCCACTTTTTGATAAACACCCAGCTCGGCAGCGGCAAAAATCATAGCTCCATGGCGGGCGGCCATGATTTGGTCTTCGGTCAGTCTGAAATTTGCGTTTTTGACTTGTTCCACGGTAACGGGCGGTGCATCCACGTTCTTTTCTCGGTGGAAATCCAACTGATCGGTTTGAGCATTGATGTGCGCACTTCCCATCGCCATATAAAGATTGAGTTTCTTTACATAGGCTTCCACGTTTTTTGGTTCCATTAATTTGTCGAAGGCGCGGGAATGTGCAATTACTTCGGTTTCTCCGTAACGTTTATAAGGATAAGCCGCGTTGGCGCGTGCGGCGGGGGTCATCCAAGAATCTTCATTAATGGTGGGGCGCTCTTTTTTGGACATTGCAAACACAATGGATTGAAATGCGTTGAGTGATATGGGCGGCCCGTAACTGTTGCGTTCAAAAACCTGGCCGGTCACGCGAGCCATATCCGCACTTTCACCTGTGAATTCCGCTTTTTCGCGCAGTTCTTGGTAGCTTTTCGGACTGATTCCGGTTTCTTCCGTTTTATCCAAATTGTCGAGCAGAGCTTTAGCGGCCGCTTTGAACTCCTTCATAAAGGGAAGGGAGTCGTCGAGCTTCTTTTGGTTTTTTGAATAAACCGCTTTTGCCATTTCGTTGAATTTGATATCCCAGTGATTCTTGAAGAGACCTCCGCGCAAGTTTTTCCACATGTTGCGATTATCGATGGGGCCGGCTACTTCACGGTGGATGGCGGCCATCATGCGAATGGCGTCGTAAACCGCTTGACCGTTTTTAAGATATTTGATTTTTGCAATTTGTTCGTAAGAATCTTCTCCGCGGAAATGTTCCGGAACTTCTACGCTCTGTCCTTCTAAAGAATCGAGGGGGATTTCGGGGGTGGCGGCGGTGACGGCGGCGCTTAAAATCAGGTTTGTATCCGTACTGACATCGGTGTCTGCGCCCACATAAACTTCAGTGGGTCGGTGGTTCATCAATGTGCCGGGTTCCATGGCGGCTTCTTGCGCCTCCGCTTGTGCATAATCTTCTTCGCTCATGCTATCTCGGCCATTCACAAAGCCGGGGTTGTAAGATTCAGGTGGGGTTGCTTCCGCAATGAGTGCCGGCTCTTCAGGGGTTACCTGGGTTTCTCCGGCTTTGGGTGTCGCCAAAGTGTAGTCTTGCAGAATTTCCACATAACTTTTTTTGCCTGTGTAACCGACCGGTTTGTTGTAGGTTCTATGGTCGGGCCAAAGGTAGGCCATGGTACTCGGTCGGCCGTTTATTCTGTTTCCCACAGTGACGTGGTCCAAATTCACGGCTTCCAAAACCATTCCCAGAGTGAGTTTTTGCTTGGCAAATTCATTTACACGGTTTGTCACCGGATCCTTGAAGTCAACGGTGAATGATTCACCGGCCGACATGGAATTATCTAACATACTCAAAGATTTTCCTTGAGAATCTCGTATAAAAAGCAAGGCGAACGCTTTCAGTTTTTCTACGTTATCTATCTTGTGAGCGGCCATCAAATCAATGCGTTGGTCTGCTTCAAACCGAACTTTTGCGAGCTCATGAATTTCAGTGGGATTGATTACAAAATCTTTGTAGACTGCATCGAACTGCTTGAGTGCGATGGCATAGCCTTCCGCATCCAGGCGATCTTTCAGACCTTCAATGGCGTTCAGCTGCTCAATGGCGGCATCCAAGTTGTCTAAAATCACCTTCGTTTGGGACGGGGTGGCTTCGGCAATCCGTTCGTTGAGATGTTTAACACTCTCGGGCAGCAGTTTGCTTTTGTCGATTTTTTCCTGAGCTTCCAGTTTCGTACGTCCGGCTTCCGTCTTCATGGCGTCTGCAACGCTGCCGGGACCGTAATGAGAAGCTTGATCAGGATTGTGGAATACCATACTTTTGTTTTTGACTATCTAGTAATTTTATCATAAAACGGACTTTTCGGCAAGGCGCTTCGCTTGGCATTTTTGACAGGGAAGGCAAGATGGGGGCATGGCGTTTCAGACTCCCATTCTCATCACGAATTTCAAGTGTTATCAAGAGTCCACGGGAGCTCGGGCCGTTGAGCTGGCCAAATTGCATGAGCGCGTGGCGAATGAGCTCGGCGTGAACGTGGCGGTGGTGGGGATGTCACTGGATTTACCGATGCTCGCGATGAGCGTGAGCATTCCGGTTTTGGCGCAGCATTTGGATGGCGTGGGATGGGGAGCTTTTACGGGACTGGTACCCGTGGAAGTAGCGCGGAGCGTGGGAATTGATGGGGCAATGCTGAATCATTCGGAGAGGAGGATTTCGGATTCGGATATTGAGCGGGCTTTGGAACGAATGAAGGCGCAAAATATGCTCAGTTTGGTGTGCGCGGAGACCCTTGAAGAGGGTGCGAAGTTTGCGGCGATGGGTGCCGATTTTATTGCGATTGAGGTGCCAGAACTTATTGGCGGAGACGTGTCGGTTTCTACGGCAAAGCCAGAGTTGATTTCTGAGGCGGTCGTCAAAATTGGTGCCGGGAAAGTGATTGTGGGCGCGGGCATTAAAACGGCAGAGGATGTGCGAAAAGCGCTTTCTTTGGGAGCGGCGGGAGTTTTGGTTGCGAGTGGCATTGTGAAAGCGGCGGATCAACTCGCAACGCTTCGTGAACTGTGCGGCGCACTCAAGTCTTAGAGTTTTTAATTTGTTTTTATGGCTAAGTTGGTCGGAGGAATTTTCCCACGACTCATCGCCTTGTTCCCGCTTCTTTTTCCGCTTTATCTTTTTCGGGGAGCGTTTTCCGGAATTCCCGTGACCTTGCCCGAAGTGGTGCTGGGTGTTTTGTTTTTGTTTTTTTTATTTCAGCGCTACGAATTTCATGCGCGCGATTGGAAACTGTGGCCCGTCTTTTTGTTTGCTTCCGCGGCGGCTTTGGGCGTTTTAATTGTTTTTATAGGAGGAGACTCGGCTACGCCGAGGATGGTTGATGGCACGGAATTTCCCGCGCAAATGAAAGCGCTGGGTATTTTGAAAGGCTGGATTCTGGCTCCGCTTCTGTATTTTTTCATGGCGCGCACGGTTTTTCGTGACAAAGCTTCCATGATTCCTTTGGCTCTTCGTGCTCTGCTGCTTTCCGGCGTCGTTTTGTCTTTATTGGCTTTGCAACAAGTGTGGACGGGCGAGTATCTCACTTTGGACGGTCGCGCGTCGGGACCTTTTGAATCTGCCAACTATTTGTCGCTTTACTTGGGGCCGGTGGTGCTTTATTCGGTTTTGGCCTTTAAGCAATCCACAAAAAAAAGAGAGCGTGTTTTCTTGGCGGCTTCCGGTGCGATTTGTGTTTTGGGATTGTATTTTACGTATTCGTACGCCGCATGGTTGGCCGTTTTTGCAGGTTTAGCTTTAGCTGTTGTGCTTTTTTTTGCCGGCTCACCTTCGGTGAGTGGAGAGAAGAAAAAAGTTTTTTGGGTGACTTTGGGCGTTTTAATCGTGCTCGGTCTCGGCATGGTCTTGAGCGAAATCGGTTCAGAAAAATTCACGCAATTCCTTGAATACAGCGAGCGATCTTCCACCAGCGTGCGTTTGCAAGTGTATGAAATCAGCCTGAACTTGGCTCTGCAAAATCCTTTGCCTGGGATTGGACTCGGACAGTTTGAACAGCAGTATCAGGAAGTGGCCGTGTCCGTTTTGGGAGAAGCGCCGTTTGAGTGGAACATGCTGCATCCGCATAATATTTTCTTGGCGTTTTGGCTCAACATGGGCTTGGCCGGTTTGGTCGCCTTCGTTTGGCTTTGCGGCAAAGCGCTTTTGTGGCTCACGGAAGAGGATACAAAAGAGCGTCCTATCGCGGCTTTGATGGTGGTGGTTATTTTGGTGCACGGTTTGTTTGACACGCCTTACTTCAAAAACGACCTCGCTTTTCAGTTCTGGCTGCTCATGGCGATTTTGCTTTAGTCCTGAGGCAAGTGGAAGTAGTTTTTCATGAACTCCTTCAGTTCGGCCTCCGTGCAGTCATCCGCACTTTCAAGGCCTTTTATTTTTCCGGCGAGTGCCTTGTTTTCTTCGAGCACGTTTTTAAATTCGTGTTTGGCGGTGCCCGGTCCAAAAATCACAATTTCGTCGGTGTCTTGCAGACGAGCCATGACTTCACGTGAAAAGGCTTTCATTTGGTTGTGTCGTCTTTCGTCGTGCCGATTTTGATTCACAATGGTTTGGTGTTCACCGTCGTCGTGGCCGCCTTTGTGATGCGGTTCCACTTCGGAAGTCAGTTTCTCAATGGTCATTTCCGCGACTTTGTTGGACTTAATCACAAACGCTTTTTCGTGATCGATCCAGATTCCGGTAAAAGTATGCATGAAGGGAGGGTTACAAAATGCTTTCTCTTATGATACCGTATTTTTTGTGAAAATTACAGGAAAAATTGTACGCGGGGCGGGGCGAGGGCGAGCGCTTGGCTTTCCCACACTTAATATTGAAGCTGGGGATTTGAACCTCGATTTTGGAGTTTACGCGGTTTGGGTGGAGTTGCACGGGGTTCGCTACAAAGGTGCCATGAGTTACGGTCCACGTCCCACGTTTGAAGACTCCAGCATTGCGCTGGAAGTTTTCGTTTTGGACTATTCCGGGGAGGATTACGGCGAGGTGGCCGGGCTTACAGTGGTGAGAAAAATTCGCGATATTAAAAAATTTGATTCGGCGGAGAATTTGATAAAACAAATTGAGCAAGATGTTAAAGAAGTGCGGGAGGTTCTCATGGTTGGTGATTAACCGCTTCAAATTATGCGATTTTTGGTATGTGGTGGTTGTGAAAGTGGCTTGAAGGCCGGCGAAAGGTGATCAGACCCTCACCCTGTAATTTGTCACGTCAAAGTGGGCATTTTAATCTGTTAAAGTGTGGTTTTTGTGCTAGTATT
>MFXB01000002.1:5399-5480 GCA_001787475.1 Candidatus Peregrinibacteria bacterium RIFCSPLOWO2_01_FULL_48_20 | reverse complement strand
CAGCGCCGGATCACTCTCCCCGATAATTTCCACATCAATTTGCCAGAACATTCGGTAACGTCCTTTTTGGGGGCGATCGTA
>MFXB01000002.1:0-5191 GCA_001787475.1 Candidatus Peregrinibacteria bacterium RIFCSPLOWO2_01_FULL_48_20 | reverse complement strand
ATGGGAGTTGTGATACGTCTAAAACCGGCTTGTCGACATCGGTGCCTGACCACCTTTTTTATAAAAGTAAAAAACTCGTGATCTTTCGGAAGGATGTCGTGAATGCCTTGCGGAGTTTGTAATTTTTGAATTTTTGCCGAACCCTCTCGGTCTTCCTGCATGAGTTCTTCGTCTGACATCCGATCTTTAAATCAAGAAATAAAAGCGATTGACTTTTACTATACCCTCTTTGCAGATTAGAGCAAGGCTAAAAAATCGACTTGCGCAAGAAAAACGCCGCCGCAGCTATCATGGCCGCGTTATCGGTGCAGTAACTCATCTTGGCTGGATAACGAAACAACGGAGCTTCTGCCAAATGGGAAAGTTCCTCTTCAATCCGCCCGCGCAAAAATCGATTTGCGGAAACGCCGCCCGTTAAATGTACTTCTTTCACTTCGTGCGCACGCACGGCTCGCATCAATTTTTTCACGAGCGCATCCGCCACGGCCTCTTGAAAACTGGCCGCCACGTCATTCACAAAACCCGCATCATTCAGACGCTCTTCATTTTCTTTCAAATAATAAAGCACAGCCGTTTTGAGTCCTGAAAAACTGAAATTTTTTCCTTGCGGAAGTGCAACAGGAAATTTTACAGCCTTCGGATTTCCCAACTTCGCACGCTCTTCAATGATCGGACCGCCGGGGTAGCCGAGGCCGAGTAGCCGCGCCACTTTGTCGTACGCTTCGCCCGCCGCATCATCCACGCTTTCCGCCAGCAATTTGAAATTACCCGGACCATCCATAAGTACGAGCTCATTATGTCCGCCCGAAACAGTAAGAACTAAAATCGGATATTGAGGCCGCGGATCGGCTTCCAACCAAGTCGAATACATGTGCCCGTGGATGTGATTCACTTCAATCAGAGGTTTGTCTTTTGCAAACGCGAGCGCCGCCGCCGTAATACGTCCAACAATCAAAGAACCAATCAGACCCGGTTCTTTGGTAACCGCAATGGCATCAATCGCATCCCACCCAACGTTGGCTTCTTCCATCGCCTCGCGCAAAACGGGCATCATCACTTTGATGTGTTCTCGCGCCGCCACTTCCGGCACCACGCCGCCCGTTTCCATATGTTTCGAAATTTGTGACGCAATCACATTCGAAAGCACCTCTCGTCCGCCGCGCACAACGGCCACGGAGGTTTCATCGCAGGATGTTTCAATCGCTAAGATGAGCATGGGCTTAGTTTACCATGCATTTGCCAAGAAACACTTGCTAGAGAACAAAGTTAGAGTTATACTAAAGTTAGATTTTCCTACTTTCTAAGTTATAAACATGTCTCCTACCAAAGTAGTGCGAACGCAAGCGAAAGGAATGGTCACCATTCCAGTGGAATTCCGAGAAAGATTAGGAATCACTGAGAATTCTTTGCTTCAGGCCGAATTGACTTCTAAAGGTGTACTTTTTGTAAAATTAGAAACTGCGAACAAAGTCACAGAATTTTACTCAGACGCTGAAATTACAGAATGGATGAAAGAAGATCAAATGAGCGCCAAGGCGGTAAAAAAACTTCAGCAGCTTCTAAAGAAGTAAAATGAAAAAATTGTTTTTAGATGCAAACATCTTCTTTGCAGCTACCTTTTCGCCCAGTGGTGGATCCGCGATGCTTTTTGAACTTGCGAAATACAAAAGGGTAGAATTGCTTACTAGTCT
The DNA here is from genome assembly GCA_001787475.1 of Candidatus Peregrinibacteria bacterium RIFCSPLOWO2_01_FULL_48_20. Classification (GTDB taxonomy): domain Bacteria; phylum Patescibacteriota; class Gracilibacteria; order UBA1369; family 2-02-FULL-48-14; genus 2-02-FULL-48-14. The sequence goes on along the minus strand of MFXB01000002.1, from coordinate 3,500 downwards.
TTACGCCCTAAATGAAGCGAAAAGAAACATCCTTCACAAAGGGGGGAAGATTTATCTTCCGCGTTTCTATCAACTTGTTAGTGAATTAAAGACTATTGATCAAAAGGTTTATAATGATTCTGATTTAATAAAATGGGAGGAATGGATCGTCAAAAAAGATGCACCTATTTTAATTTCTGCACAGGGACAAAAAGTTGATTTCCTCATCACCTTGGACAAAAAAGATTTTAAATCAAAAAGAATAGAAAGTGCACCCATCCATTTCATCATTTTTAATCCGGGTGAGCTTATTCAATCCCTCAAGCCCTAAATAGTTATGCACAAAACCGCCATCGCCATTGTCAAAACTTTGCAAGATGCCGGCCACAAGGCTTACTTCGCTGGCGGCTCAGTGCGTGACATGCTGCTCAAAAAAGAAGCGAAAGACTACGACATCGCCACGAGCGCGCTCCCGGATGAAATTGAAAAACTTTTTGCGGAAACCTACGCCGTGGGCAAAAACTTCGGTGTGATTCATGTGGTGGAAAACAGCCATCAATTTGAAATCGCCACCTTCCGCAGCGATAGTGGAACCAGCGACGGCCGCCGCCCCGACGCCGTAATGTTTACGCACGCGGAAGAAGACGCCAAACGTCGCGACTTCACCATCAACGGACTTTTTTACGATCCAGTCGCCGACGAAATCCACGATTTTGTGGGAGGCCGCGACGACCTCACGAACAAACTCATTCGTTTTATCGGCGACCCGCACGAGCGCATTTTGGAAGACCATTTGCGCATCATTCGCGCGGTGCGTTTTAAAAACACACTCGGATTCGGTTACCACCCGGACACTTACGCCGCGCTCAAAAAACACGCGCAACTCGCGGACAAAGTGAGCTGGGAACGCGTCCGCGACGAACTTAATAAAATAATCCTCTCGCGCAGCGCCCCCGTGGCTTTCGAAGATATGCAAGACACCGGCATCCTGCCTTATGTACTACCCGAACTTGAGGCCTGCAAAGGAGTGGCGCAACCCATGCAATTCCACCAGGAAGGCGATGTGTGGACCCACCTCATGGACGCCCTCAGCGCGCTCCCCGAAGAGGCGAGCCTCCTTGCACATTGGGCCGTCATTTTTCACGACATCGGAAAGCCCGAAACATTTAAAATCGCCGAACGCATTCGCTTCGACGAACACTCCGAACGCTCCGCCGAAATCGCCGAACGCATCATGCGCCGACTGCACTTTTCACGCCAAGACATCGAGCATGTGAGCTGGGCTGTTCGTCATCACTTCATGATGGAACAACTCCTCGACATGCCTCTCGGCCGCCAACGCCATTGGTTCCTCGACCCCCGCTTTCCAACCCTTCTTCTCCTTTTTTACGCCGATGCCGCCGGCACCACTCCTGCAGACCTCAGTCTTTATAATAAAGTGAAAGTCGCTTACGAAGAGTGCCTCCGCCATTTCCCCGAAAGGCCCAAACCTCTCCTAACCGGCGAAGACGTGATGCAAACCCTCGGACTCAAAGCCGGCCCCGAAGTCGGCAAAATTCTGGACGGACTTATGGAAAAACAACTGTCCCACGAAATCAAAAGTCGGGAAGAAGCCCTCAAATGGCTTCTGACTCTTCGCTAATGAGATTATACCGGTCGTGAAAATCTCTTCGCACTTTTCTCCACTTTCTTCCGAATAAACGGGCAACTTGATCGTAAACTCGCGCTTCCGAGTTCTGAAAGGCAAATTTCAAACCTGCTGTTTTCTTGCGATAAGGTTTTGAGTGTTTGATACTATCAACAATATCCTCCACTCTCTCAGAAATGGATTCACAAAGCTTACCGACCTGCCTTTGATGGGTGATCGCAGAACCTTCCAGAAGACTCATGCCTGAAAGGAGACATTCCCTACGAAGGGTTCGAATTCTCTCAAAACACAGGTTCCTCAAACCTTGCAAAGGATGGGAATTTTCCGGGATGAGATCCTTTACTTCCGACCGCAATTCCCCTATTTGTTCTTCAATGAAAACCAAAAACTCTTCTCGGCTGATTCCATCCCTTCCCGGGAGTTCATCATGATCGGTGCTCGTCAACAATGTTCCTTCAGGCATTTTTTTCAAGTAAAGTTACGCACTCGGTGTGATGCGTTTGTGGAAACATATCCACCGGCTGCACCGTTATAATCGCATAGCCAAGCCCCGTAAACGCTTTCAGGTCGCGAGCCAATGTACTTGGGTTGCAAGAAACATACACGATTTTATCGGCACCGAAGGCTGCACACTTCTCCACTACGTCGCCCTCAAGCCCAGCACGGGGAGGGTCCACAATCAAAACGTCCGGTTTTTCTTTCAGCTCCGCCAGTCGCTCCTCCACGCTTCCCAAAAAGAAGGTCGCATTTTCAATTTTATTTTTCGACGCGTTTCCTCGCGCGCTTTCCACCGCCGCTTCATTCACTTCAATTCCATAAATGTGCCGCGCTTTGTGCGCGCAAAAAAGCCCGATAGTTCCGGTGCCGCAGTATAAATCGAAAACCACTTCCTCGCCGCTCAAGCCCGCGAGTTCCACCACTTTGGAGTACAAAACTTCCGCTTGCTTCGTGTTCGTTTGGAAAAACGCCTGAGGCAAAATATCAAATTCGAGTCGCTGTCCGTTTTCCAAAATCAGCGCCTCCGTAAGGACTTCTTTCCCCGCCAAAAGATTTTCTTCTTGCCACGTGGGATGCCCCGGAACTTGGTAAACGGTATTCCAATACAAGGATGTAATGCGCTCATCTCCTTCAAACAATTTTGCAAAGGCCTCTTTATGATCGAAGACAGAAGTGGAAGTGGTCAAAATCACCATGACTTCGCCGGTATTTTTTCCCTCGCGCACCGTGAGTGTTCGCAGCAAACCTTCATGCGTATGACTGTTGTAAACCGGTACGCGAAATTCCTTGGCAAAGTCCCGCACTTTTTTAACGATTTCCACCAAAAGCTCCGACTGCAAAAAACACTCCTCCACATCAAAAACTTCATAGTGATAGCCCGTCGGATAAAACCCGAGCATCACTTTTCCGTCTGGGCTCGTCCCAAAGGAAAGCTCCATTTTATTGCGATAAAACCACGGTTCCCGATTCGGGATCAGCGGTTTCACCACGCTCGGCGAAGCCGAGTCTCCCTTTCCTAGTCCACCAATTCGTTCCATGGCATCTTTCACTTGCTGCTCCTTCACTTTGCATTGCTCGCCATAATCCAAAAACTGCCATTTGCAGCCGCCGCACACCCCAAAATGCTTGCAACGGGCCTGAATGCGCAGTGGGGAAGGTTCCAAAATCTGTAAAAGTCGCCCTTCGCCATAACTGGTCCTGGCCTTTTTCATTTGAGCGCGCACGCTGTCGCCGGGCGCCACGCCGTCCACAAAAACCTTGTAGCCGTCCACTTGACCGATCCCGCTTCCGCCGTACACCAAAGAGTCGATTTTTAGGGTGATTTCAGCGCCTTTTTTAGGTTTCATTACCTGAAATATACCACAATTTTGTAAGA
>MFXB01000001.1:7748-8797 GCA_001787475.1 Candidatus Peregrinibacteria bacterium RIFCSPLOWO2_01_FULL_48_20 | reverse complement strand
CGCGGATCCACCAAGTGGTGACGATTCCTCCACTTACGTCTGGAAGGACTGCTGGAAGCCAAAGCCAAACCTGTGGTGTCCACGGTGCCAATTCCCCGCGCAGGGTCTTCGGGATGTTCAAAAACAATTCGCCACGGCTCAGCATTTTCATTCACGCCGCGCACAATCAAATCGCCGCCGGCATTCAAATGCACATTGAGGAAAGCATTCAAAAACGAAAGCATGCGATCGAGCGCATACCCCTTTCCAAGTCCGCCAAGCTCAATGGGCGCGCCGATTCGCACACGTCCTTCCTTCAGCTCTATCGTTCCCGTTCGTCCCGGCCGACCTTCTTTTAAAGAGTACGCGGAGTCGTAACCCCATCCTTCCAAAATACTTTTCACGGAAACATCAAAAGCGCCCTTCGTTTTTTCACCAGCCCGTTTGGCAAAGGCAATAAGCTGAAGAAGTTCTTCGCTCACTTCCGCCCACTCACCCACGTGTGCATTCAAAATCGCCAACTCGTTTCCATCCACAAAACGCGAGTAGGCGTTTTCAATTCGTGCACATTCGCTAAAAGCCTCCGCCGCGGCCTCGCGAGCAGCCACCTCGTCCTCGGCGATAATCGTCAAAACAATCGGCGTGCCGAGTTGTTCTTTAACGATTTCAACCTTCATTTTCAGCCGCCGCTTTAATGAGTTCCAAAGCCTCTTGAAATGCTTTCGGTGTCAACGAACTGCCATTCACCGAACTGAACGTGCCGATTTCGTCGAGCTTCTTTCCCACCACGAGCGCGGAAATTCCATTCGCGAAAAGACTTTGGTAGTTTATGGATTTTTCGGCTGTCGCATCTTTCCGAATGCTCACGGCGGTGATCGTGTCATCTTCCAGCATCAAGGTCACCCCTATGGTTTCCGGACCGTTGGGACTGACATACGATCCATCCATGGAATAGGTACCGTCGTCGTAATCACTCGTATCTTCTTCAACCGCAGCTTCCTCGGTCACCTTCGTTTCAAGCTCCACTTCCACTTTATTGACGGATTCCGGCTCCGCTTCCTCCTTACTGC
>MFXB01000001.1:5274-7710 GCA_001787475.1 Candidatus Peregrinibacteria bacterium RIFCSPLOWO2_01_FULL_48_20 | reverse complement strand
AGCGCGTATAAAATGGTTTTTTGCATGGAAGCGTGTTAAAGTTATGACAACACTTTATCCTGCCACGCCATGCAGTTCAATATTTTCCGCCTCGATCCCATTCGCCGTTTCGCCCTTTTCCTCATCATTTTTTCCGGCCTTGCTTTGGGCTACAACTTTTCAAACGATGTGCTGCTTCATCTCGCCTCAACCCTCGGCTTCGGGCTGATTTTGTTTTGGCTTTTCAGTCGCATTTCCACGAAACAAAAAAACGTATGGGACACCGTCATCACCACGCTGATTATTTTTCTACTTCTACATTACGGCGCCAATCCATTCTATCCGCTTATCGCGACTTTTTTTGCGCTCACGCTTAAATTTTTCATCGAATGGCGCGGTTCTCCAGTGGTCAATCCCGCCGCCGCCGCTCTCCTTCTCACCGCCGGCGTTTTAGCGCTTATTCCAGGTCTCGATCAGCCCTTCATTTCTTGGTGGGGTGCTTCCTTTTGGCAACTTCCTTTCGGCCTTTCGGTTTCCTTCATTCTTTTGGCGATTTGGATTTTGGGCGGATTTTATGTGTGGCGGAAATGGGCGATTTTCTTCGGATTTTTGCTTACATACTTTTTACTAGTCCTGATTTTTTACAGTATAAGTGACAACCCCGGTATCGGCGTACTTCAATTCGCTTTCACCGATTCCACCGTTTTCTTCCTCGCTTCCATTATGTTGTCGGAGCCCAAAACCTCCCCAGTGCTTCCTTGGAAACAAGGTGCTTACGGATTTCTCGCCGCCCTCACTTTCCACGTGCTGGCCGTTACGGGCGTTTCCAATGCCGCCCTATTTGCCGTTGTTGCCGCAAATTTATTTAACAACTCGCTGAAAGCGAGCATAAAAAAGAGCGTCGCGTAAGCGACTCTTAGTCACGTTCCGTCTCCGGAAGAACAAAAACCCGGCCCAATAAAGGATCCTCCGTTCGACAAATGGTCCCCGCGAGTAGCAGCGCTTTAACGGCTTGAAGAAACCCCGGTGAATTTAATTGCCCCGGAAGCACGCAGTTTTTCCCGTTTGCCGTTTTAAACAACCCGGCTGTCAGCATGTTCAAAATCATTTGTTGTTCAGGCCTCTTCAAAAGCACACGGTTGTCGTCAACATCCACAAGACCTGCCGCAAAAAGCTTTTCAACCGCGTCGGCAAAGCCATTATCCTCCAGCCACTCCAAGCCGTAACCCTCAGGGAGTTTGGCTCCACACCCTTCCGACGCTTCACCTGACACTAAGCGAGTCACGAGCAAGTTCACCACGCTTCGCACACCGGGACAGGTTTGTTCCAACTCAAGAGTTCTTTCCTCCAAGTCTCTGAAACGATCCATGTTCGCCATAAGCTTTGAATTTAAAGTGCTCTTACAATCGGTCCGTAGGTCGGATCCTTTTCAATTACAACAAGACCGGCATCGACCAGAGCCTCCGCCTGATCTTCCCAATGATGTTCAAGGTACCAGAAATGGCTCATCCACATGCCCGTCCCTTCGTGCAGGTCCTTTGTAACCCTCAGCGCCGCCTTAACCCCGGGATGCGCATGCTCTAAAACGTCAATATTGATTGCATCCGCAAGCAAAACCCGACCCGCCAAACATTTTACAATTCCGGCTTCAAGCAAAACATCAACTTCAGCGCCAAGATGATTGTCACGGAAACCTTTTTCACTAAAACCCGGCTTGCCGTCACTCAAAGAGGGATCTTCATCATAAACACGCTTAACAAGCAAATGCACCACAGTCGTAACTCGCGGGCACGTCTTAGCCAATGCCACGATATCTTCTCTTTGAGCCAGATCCAAATGTGGACGATCTATCATAAAACCAAGGTAAGAACAAATCTTACCACAAATCCACAGAATGTAAATGGCCTACTTGATGGCTTTACCGTTGAGGTAAACCGCCACTTCTTTTTGAGTTTGAAGACGGAAGGGCGCACCATCCACCACCACGGTTTGATCGAGGTCCCCGTGCTCGCGCGTTTGGTTGGACGCAATGGTGAACAGTTCAAGTTTCGCCTGCGCAATTTCTTCCTTGGCGAGCTGCACGCGTTCGCGGTATTCCGAGTAATCAACATTTTCTTCCAAAATGAGCTTCAAGTGCTCGTCACGCCTGTCCTTCACTTGCTTTTTGAGGTCCTTGAGTTGAATCATCAAATCCTCAAGCTCCATCGGCAGGTCGTCTTCAATATCTTTCATCAGACTTTTGATCTCTTTGAGCTCAGTGAGCTTTTCTTGGAGCAATTTGATTTTTTCTTGCATAACTTGATCGGACATAGGTAAAAATTAAAGTGAGCACAGCTTAGCAAATCCGCGCCGATTGCGAAGCGAGAAAGCTTGACAAGCCAAGCTCTTATGCACAAATTCACCCCCGGGGGTGAATTGTGGAACCTTTGTATTTTATGTAAACTTCTGGCATGTCTA
>MFXB01000001.1:3628-5222 GCA_001787475.1 Candidatus Peregrinibacteria bacterium RIFCSPLOWO2_01_FULL_48_20 | reverse complement strand
CGTCCCTAAAACGGACCCGTCCCTGGAAGCGATCGGCGACCTCGATGAGCTTTCCGCGCAATTGGGCATAACGCCAAACGCGGAAACCGAACGCATTCAAAACGATCTTTTCGAACTCGGCGCCCTGCTGGCCGGCTCTCAAGGAACCATGGCGGAGCCTTTGAAAAGAATCGAAAAAGAACTCACCGAACTGGAATCCGTCCTCCCGCCACTCAAAAATTTCATTCTTCCCGGTGGCCATCCCGTGGCAGCACAGCTTCACTTTGCCCGAGCGATTTGCAGACGAGCGGAACGTCACCTCGCCGCGCTTGCCGAAAAACCCGAGGCCGCCCAGCCTTACCTCAATCGCCTTTCCGACTACCTTTTTTTGTTGGCCCGAAGCCAAAATCGGAAGACGCACACAAAAGAGGTGCTTTGGAAAAAAGTGTGATACAATGAACTCTCCACTCACCGCAGGTGAGCCTAAAAAAGCCGTCGCGTAAGCGACACCTTAATCCTTAACCCTCTGCTCATGCGAGTCCACCGACGAATCCGCAACCTTACGGAGCCCGAACAGGCTCAATTTGAAGACTACTTGGAAAAGAAACTCTCGACCATCGCACCCATCATTGAATCGCACTATCCGGATGAAGACACCGTGCACGTTTTCGCCCGCATCCAAAAACACCATAAACACACCGCTTTTGCGTATGAGTGCATTGTGGAAATGCCCCGTAAGCGCCTCGTGACAAGCGAAACCAAACACACCATCACCGAGGCTCTCGACTTTGCCACGGAACGCCTCGAGCAAGGCATGGTGAAACACTTTAAAAAACTCGTCCGAGCTTAACTCAGCGAAGCTGAGCCTATGAAAAAGATTTATTTAGACTACTCAGCTTCCACGCCTATCGACCCGCGAGTTCTCAAAGCCATGCTCCCTTATTTGAAAGAGCACTTTGGGAACCCTTCGTCGATTCACCGATTCGGACAAATTGCGCGGAGGGCGATTGATGAAGCACGCAACTCCGTGATGAAAAGTATCGGCGCTTTCTCTCCGCACGAACTGGTTTTTACGGGCAGCGGAACGGAATCCTGCAACATGGCGATTTTTGGCGCCGCTTTTGCCGCCCCACGAAATAAAAAACATCTTGTAATCGCCGCCATCGAACACCCGGCTGTTTTGGAATCCGCCCGCTACTTGCGCGACAATTTCGGTTTTGAACTCACGGAAGTGAAGCCCGATCGTGAAGGAATCATCCATCCGGAAGCCATTGCCGCCGCACTTCGACCGGACACTATTCTAGTTTCCGTGATGACGGTAAATAACGAACTCGGAACGCTTCAGCCGATTCAAGAAATTGCAAAACTCTGCCGGGCACACAAAATCCTTTTTCACACCGATGCTTGCCAAGCCCCCGGTTTTGCGGACATCAATGTGGAGAGCCTGGATGTGGACATGATGAGCCTCAACGGCAGCAAAATTTACGGACCCAAAGGCATCGGCCTCCTCTACATTCGTGAAGGCGTAAAAATCACGCCTCTCATTCACGGCGGCGGCCAAGAATTCCGCCTGCGCGGCGGCACGGAAAACCCCGCGCTCATTGTGGGCTTTGCC
>MFXB01000001.1:3324-3536 GCA_001787475.1 Candidatus Peregrinibacteria bacterium RIFCSPLOWO2_01_FULL_48_20 | reverse complement strand
GCCTCGCTCGCCTGCAGGGCGAACTTTTAAAAGAACTGCTCAAAATCCCCGGCATCACACTGAACGGTTCCCTCGAAAACCGCGCCGCCAACAATGTCAATATTCATGTCCCCGGCCACTCCGGCGAAACCCTCGTAATGCGCCTGGACATGGAAGGCCTCGCCGCCTCCAGCGGCTCGGCCTGCTCTTCCGGAAAAACCGAACCCTCTCCC
>MFXB01000001.1:0-3124 GCA_001787475.1 Candidatus Peregrinibacteria bacterium RIFCSPLOWO2_01_FULL_48_20 | reverse complement strand
AAACCTTCTGAAGCCTTGTTCCCCATTCTTCTTGCGGGCACCGCCTGTTCAAGCGGTCCCGAAAGACCTGAAACAATGTACTACTACGACCAAGACGAAGATGGCTTTGGTGACGAAGCGCTCCCAAGAACTTACCAGGAAAAAGTTTGCGCCCCCAACGAAAAACTGGTTTTAACGCCGACAAGAAGGAAAGACGTGAAACTTCCCGGCTGTGTTGCTTCCGGAAGTAAAAACAAGTTTAAGGCAATTACTCCTCAAGCGGGTGACTGCAACGATACAGAAGCCACGGTGAATCCGGCGCAAAACGATATCGACCAAAACCGTGTAGACAACGACTGCGATGGAGTGGTGGACTTTCAACCTGTTCCCGAAGGTATTGATGGGCTGCGAGAAGCATACAGAGTGAATGGGATTCTAACACTTTCTCCCACAGAACTCTCATGGCTGGAAGCTCTACCTACTCTCACGGAAAACTGCCTGGATTTGAACCATAACTTCGACTACTGTCACCCAAACTTGGGACTTCCTTCCAATAGCGAACTCTTGGACAACTCCAAAGTGCAAGAAGCTTTATGGGGTTGGGCCTTGCCCCACTTAGAAGTTCGACTGGGTGCTATGACCGGAGAAAAGAAAGCGGCTGCCGCCGCAACCCTCTGCATTGCCGATCAGTATGCCTCACAACTTGCTCAACCCGACTATTTGGCAGCCGAACACAGTTACTACGCCACCCTCGAAGGAATGAGCTGTACAGGCGTGTTCCTCGCTCCGGACGAAGAGGGGAAAATAGATTTCAGTAACCCCAGCGACTGTACGCGATTTTTTAACCATTACACTCCCACTGCCGAGTGGGGACAAGCAATTTATGACGCAAAAGGAAGGGCAAAGAGATTGCCGGAAAACGTAAAGACTCAAGGATTTGTCTTCGTAGGGCCGGGCGTACAAGTCCCACCTGACTCTCACCGTTTATTCCAAACGCAACTGTATCGGCTTGTTGACGAAAGAGGAATCGATGCGGGAGACCTGGCACACTGGACGGCTCGTGTTCGGAAAGACTTGAGTAATACGGTGGGTTACGCGGAATGCCGAAAGCCAAATTAAAGATATTATAAAAGCCTTTAATCATAAAGGTTACGAGTCATATCATCCTTCCAGTAGCTATAACCGTCGGCCTTTCGACTGGACGACCTCCTATTTTGTGTTAGATTAAGTTCTCTTCAAACCTTCTATGCGTGATTACCCTCACGATCTAACAAACACTCCAGAAGACGCAGCAGCTCTCTGGGGCTGTGTTCAACAAGACCTCCAGGATTTAGGGAAAGGTGAAATTTTAAGAGCCGCTCAAGCAGAAATCCCCGCTCTACTCGATCTGGGCTGTGGACGTGGAACATTGGTACGTTACCTGAGGGAGAAAGTGGGGATCTGTGCGCTGGGTGCGGATCGCAGATCCGATGGAGGACAGTGGTTTTTTCGTAGAGATACAAATGAAGGCTTACCCTTTGCCGATGATACTTTTCTTATCGTTTATTCACGCGGTATTTTTGACCCCAATCTCTACGGAAATCAACCGGAAAGTGTATTTCGCGAAGTAAGACGCGTGCTCAGGGTAGGAGGACTTTATGTGCTCCATGACGGCAACTTACCGATGTATCGAGATCAAATGGGTTTTCAGGTTTTAAGAGACTCAATTTTAGACATGGGTGAGGTCGTACTTGAAAAAACCGCTTAGGCCCAGTTGTTGTGACCACTTGATCGGATCCCGCCTCCTCCATACACCGACCGGACCTGCAAAACTACTCTGCAGAGTGAAATCGAACCTGAAAAACTTGCATTTCAGTTTTCAGGTTGGGAGATCCTGTCAAGGCCCTAACTTGTCGCTTTCACCCTTCTGCGCTACACTAACCCCGCTATGGAAATCGCATTTTTATTGATCGGACTGGCGCTGGGCGGAGCGGGAATGTTTTTCCTGATGAAGCCGGCCGATGACTTGGATCCGGAGAAACCCCGGGAACTTTTAAAGAACGCCGAGAAAGAAGCGCAGCACGTCCGCGAAGACAATCGCGAAAAAATTAAGGCCATGCAGCGCGCGCTCGAGGCGGAGGAAAAATCGATGGAAGAAAGTTTTGAAAAGATGGAGAGCGTGATCGGTCAAAAAGAAGAAATTTTAAATCGCAAAGAAGAGCGCAATAAAGCCGCTCAAACAAGCAAAGAAACATTAGATGGCGAGCTCAAACGCCTCGCCGAAGAAGAGAAAAAACTCACGGAAAATACGGTCGGTGAGCTTAGCAAACGCAGCGGACTCACGCGCGAAAAAGCTTTGGAAGAAGCGCGCCGCGAACTGGAAGCGCTCGTCACCACCAACGCCGAGTGGAGAAAAAAATCGGCGCTGGAAGAATTGGAAGAAGACGCGCCGCGCCACGCGAAAGCCATTTTACAAGTGGTCATTCAAAGGCTCGGCGTTGAAAGCTCCGTGGATAAAAACCACACCGGCGTCATCGTGAAAGACGACAAATTCAAAGGCCTACTCGTCGGGAAAGGCGGCGTGAACATTGAATACCTCGAAAGTCTCCTTCCTGTTTCCATCATTTTCAATTTGGGCGACACGGCGACCATTCACGTGGGAGGCGTGAATTTACTGCGCCGCAACATCGCCAAAAAAGCGATTGAAAAAATGCAAACTTGGGTGAAGAAAAAAGGCAGCCTCGATCACGAAATGATCAAACAAGCGGTGGACGAATCGGAAAAAGAAATCATGGCACTCTGCGATAAAAAAGGAGCCGAATCGATCAAGCTCATGGGTCTCGATCCCGCCAAAACACCACCCGAACTCGTGAACTATGTGGGCCGACTGTACTTCCGAACGAGTTATGGACAAAACGTCACGGGCCACTCCAACGAAATGGGTTTTGCCGCGCGCCTCATCGCCGATTTCATCGGCACCGATCCGCAAATCGCCATGCAAGCCGCGTTCTACCACGACATCGGAAAAGCCATCGACCACGACGTGGGTGGCGCACACGACGACCTCTCAAAAGAAATTTTGGAAAAGTTCAATTACGATCCTCGCATTGTGCACGCCGCTTGGGTTCATCACGACAAAGGTCCCTGCGAAAATCCGGAAGATTTT